>JBAXJV010000007.1:0-21532 GCA_037137675.1 bacterium
ATAGCGCGCGATCCTGCCGTCGTGCGTTGTCCTCGCTCCGGGCTCGTCGTCAGTGTGGCCGGCGGTGTTTTTTTGGGTGCGCGGTCGGGAGTATGGGCCTCTTCCAGACGCTGGAAAAAGCGCCGCATTTCCTCGGCGGCATCGCTGACCGGCCCTGCATCTTCAGGGGGTTCAGGTTTGACTCCACCCGGCGTGCTGGCGGAAGGCGGCTTGTTTTTCGCCGCCTTGCTCATAATTTGCACTACTACCCAGCCAATCGCCGCGACCACCCCGATCAGGATGTCGAAGTTTGATGTGGCGATAGTCGGTAGCAAGCTCATCACGAACCTCAAGTGCGCTGTTTGGTTTTGTGCTCATCGGTTTCGCTGCCGATGAATTTCCGCATTTCGGTGTCGGACTGAATGTTTTGCATGCGGTAGAAGTCCATCACTCCCATGTTGCCACTGCGGAAGGCTTCGGCCATGGCCTTGGGTACCTCAGCCTGAGCTTCCACCACGCGGGCTTGCATTTCCTGCACCAGCGCACGCATTTCCTGCTCGCGGGCCACGGCCATCGCGCGACGGCCTTCGGCTTCGGCCTGACGCAGCTTTTTGTCGGCCTCGGCCCGCTCGGTTTCCAGCATGGCGCCGACGTTGGCAACTTCACTGCTGCCGGCGACGCTGATGTCGGCAATATCGATCGAGACGATTTCAAAGGCCGTTTGCGAATCCAGCCCGCTCTCCAGCACCTTGCGGCTGATGTGATCGGGATTCTGCAGCACTTCTTTATAGGTTCCCGAACTGCCGATGGCGCTCACGATTCCCTGTCCGACGCGGGCAATGATTGTCTCTTCGCCTGCGCCGCCAACGAGTTGATCGAGGTTTGTACGCACTGTTACGCGTGCCTTCACTAGCAGCCGGATGCCGTCACGGGCTACCGCATCGAGCATGGTGGAGCCGCCTTTGGTCGGATCCGGGCAGTCAATAATTTTCGGAATAACGCTCGTGCGTACGGCATCAAACAAGTTACGTCCGGCCAGATCAATCGCCGAAGCGCGCTTAAAGTCGAGCGCAATGTTGGCCTTGTCGGCTGCGATTAACCCCTGCACGACGTTAATTACATCGCCGCCCGCCAGAAAGTGCGCTTCCAGCAGATCGGTGGACAGTTCGAGCCCGGCCTTGATCAGCCGGATGCGGGCATCCACGATCAATTTCGGTGGCACGTGCCGGAGTTGCATGCCGACAAGTGTAGCGATTGGCACATGGGCGCCGGACATGAGTGCCCGTACCCAGACATTGATAAAGTAGAAAAACACACCCAACAGCACCAGGGCGCCAATGGAGACCAGTACAACCAGAATCGCAGCCAATCCTTGCATAATCTCTCCTTCTGTCTAATACGCTTATTCAGTTTTGTTTTCCGTCGACGACGGCGGGACGCCGTTTGACTTGGACACAGCCAGCACAGGAATGCGCCGGTCCAGAATCGCAAGCACTAATCCACCAGCACCCAGACAAGTAAAGGCGAACCACAGAGCAATGTCAATCGGAAACGGCAGCGCAAGCAGCGCGTAGATCACCAGCAACCCGATTGCAAGCAGCGCTATGGCGTTGCCTTGCCAGGCGGGTCTGCTGCGCAACAGCCGCCGCCCTAGCCACAGCGCGGTCAGAATTTTACCTGTGTAGAGCACAATCGCGTAGCCGCAGCCCAGCAAAGCCGCCAGCGGCAGTCCCACAATTGTCATCGACAGCAGCAGTATGATCATTGGCAGCAAAGCGACTGCCACAAAGCCCGCCAGCAGGCAGCGCCATGGCGACTGTTCCAAGTTCTGGTGTGCCACGGCTGTGGTTGCCGGGAAAAGCGCTACGAAAGCCAGTCCGGTCAACAACGCCGCCATAAAAAATCCCAGCGTGCTAACGACCACGCCCCAGTCCAAATCCGTCGTTCGCGCTGCATTGATAGGCGCTTGTATCCGGCGCAACGTGCCGCCCACCTGCGCGCCCTGTGGCAGCACTAATTCATCCGTGGCCGTGTATTCAAGATCGCCGCCGATATGCATGCCGGGCAGCACGTTCAACTTCGGCGCCGTCACGCGCACCGTGCCGCCGAATTCTCCCGCCAATGTCACCGTCGCGCCCAGCAGCCGCGAGTCACCTACCACATGGCCCTCCATCAAAATGGTCTGGCCCAAAAGCAGCACGTCCCCGGCCACCTGACTGCCGGGTGCCAGACGTACCGTTTCACCGTACGCCATCAGCGTACGGCCAATGCGCCCGGCCAGTTCGATTGTGCGCAGGCCCGCCAGTCGGGCGCTGCCTGCGACGTGGCCGGGAATTGCAATCGCCGGCGCCAGTGCCCACAAGTCGCGTGCCGCTGTGCCGGACACGGTGATTGTTGGCAATGCGGCTTCAGGCTGCGCATTGGTTGCGCCGGACGACAGCAGACGATGCCAGAGTCCGGCATCACTTTTTCCGGATGTCGCGCTGGCGTCAGCTATCAGAAACAGATCATCCTGCGCCGTGCCCGCAATTGTGGCTCCGCCTGCGTAGCACCAGAGTTCCGCTTGCAGCGTTTGCCCCACGGGAACCACGTATGCATTGGTTGCTACGAAATCAAAGGCGGCTCCGGCCGGAATAGCCAGTGTTAGTGCCAGCGCGGCGGGCAGCATGCTCAGTTGCCGTACCCACGCCTTCACGCAGCACCCTGACCGGTCGTTTCGCGAACCACTACGCGATTGCCTGCGGCCAGCAGCACGCGCACGCGCTGTCCGCGTCGCACCAGACCACCCTCAGACACCACGTCAAGCTTGCGGCCCGCAATGCGGGCATACCCTGCTGGACGTAAGTCGGAGAGCGTTTCGCCCTCCTGACCAACGAGCGACTCCATATTTTCGGATGCCTGCATGTTGCGTTCGCTTACGGAGAGCGTCATCTTGCGTCCCAGCGACGTATGCGGGAAGAATCGCACCCAGGCAAAGGTTGCCGCCGCCACCAGCAGCACTACTCCGCCGAGGGTATAGAACCCCACTGCCTCGTCAATGCGGAACCCTACTATTACCGCGCCGATTAAGGCACCGCCTGCCATTAAACCCAATACGCCACCCGGCAGAAAAATTTCGCCGCCGATCAGCAATAGTCCGGCCGACAGCAGCGTGACTAATAAAACATAGGTGTTGTTCATGCCGGACACCCTATCAAACCAAGCCTAATACGAGAAGGTGGAAGGTGGAGGGCGGGGGGGGCGGGGTGGAATACTCCAACCGCAGATGCCGCATTATGCCGATGCCATTACCAGTCTCCGACACCAATCGCCACGTTCTTCACGCCTGTCGCGCCGGCGCTATCTCGTTGGGCGACGCATCCACCACCAGCCGGCTGCCGTGCGTTTCCGTGATCACGATCTCACAACCCGCCTCCAGAAAATCGCCGCGCGCCACAACCTGCCGCCGGTCCGCGCCGAACTGCGCTGTGCCTGCGGGGCGCAAGAGGGTCAAGGCCACGCCCCGGCGTCCAACCCAATCCGCATTCGGAACCGAGGCCTGGAAGCCCTTTGTGTGAGTCAGCGTCGTCTGCAGCACCAGCCCGCGATAAGCTGACGTGTGCGGCAGCCAGTGCCGCAGGCCCCAGCCCGCAAATCCCACAAGCGCCAGCGCGGCCAGCAGGTTGCGCAGTCCAAACTGCAGGCGCGGCAAGCTTAGATGCCACCAAGGCTCACCGGGCATGTGCTGCACCATGGCCAGCACGAGCGCCACGATCACCATTACGAAGCCGGCCACCCCGATCACGCCAAATCCGGGGATGACCGTGACCTCGATCATGATCAGGGCGATGCCGATCAGAAAGAGCACCATCTCTTCATAACCGGCGAGTCCGGCGATGTGGCTGCCCCAGAACCAGACCGCCAGGCAAAGCAGGCCAAGTATTCCAGGCCACCCGAACCCCGGGGTCTTGAACTCGATGTAGAGCCCCAGCAGCCCGGCTGCCAGTAATATGATGGATATGGATTCGATGAACGTCGCGGTGCGTTCAGCTGCGGTGACGCGCAATTCAATGACTTCGCATCCGTCCAGGCCGATGAGTTTCAATAATTCATCAATGTCCGCTACCGTGCCCTGCGACAAGACCGGGTGGCGATCCGGTCCCACCAGCCGCGCTGCGTCCTTACTAGTTAGAGTCAGCAACTGCCCTGGTTGCGCGAAGACCGCGTCGCCCACCTTGTACCCAAGTTCGCGCCGCACCATGGCTTCGGCCAGCATGGGGTCATGTCCCTTTTCCTGTGCTGCTGAGCGCACCAGTGCCGCCACGTAGGATGCCATCTTCTCCTCGACAGCTTTGGGCATTTCCTCGATATTTCCGAACATTGAGATCATGATCGGCATCGCATCGCCGATACGGCTGCCGGGCGTCATGTAAATCCCGTCCATGCCAAGTGCGATGATCGCGCCCGCCGAAATGGCGTTGGGATTCACAAAAGCGTAAGTCGGCACGCTGACTTCGCGGAGCATAGCCAGGATTTCTTCGGCCGTATCCACCCGCCCGCCGGGCGTGTCGAAATCGAACACAATCGCCTGCGCGCCTTTTGCTTCGGCATCACGTAACCCGCGCCGCAGCACATACAGTAAGGCCTCATCCATTACGCCGTGAATCGGGATTACATAAACCAGTCCGCCGTCAGTCGAGGCTGAAGCGGGTACGTCCAGTTGCGCTGCTTGCTGAACTGGCACGCATGCCGGCAAGACTGTCCGGGCCGCGACAACGCCAGTGACATTGGATGGCTCGCCAATATTCGCGGCCCGCACAGGCAGGCTCAGTCCTGCCTGCGCGAGCAGACCGTACACGAGCAAATGTTTGAATCTAATAATCATGGATCTATTTCACCGCCAAGCAGTCTACAGCATCACCAACCAGATCAGCATGAGCGAAGGGCTGTACGAAGTTGCTTGAAACTGTATCAGACTAACTCTTGTTATGCTAGTGCAGCAGCCGCTGCACGGCGGCTTTATCGAGCACGCCTGCGCCGTAGTTGCGTCCGTTGGGATCGCTGACAGCGGGGGATAGCGCGCCCAAAAGCGCGCTGCGTGTTTCGGCGGCGGTAGCTTTTGGATTTGCCGCGCGGTAGACAGCGACGATGTGTGCCGTGTATGCAGAGGCAATCGATGTGCCTGCGTAACTTCCAGTTGTGTTGCCCGTGGGCAGGATGGCTGTGCCGGGTGCCGCGAGCGCAACAAACGTCCCGTAATTTGAAAGCGCCCAGGGCCGGTTGTTTGCTTCGAGCGCGCTAACCGCGACTACTCCGGGGTAGGCTGCCGGATAGACCGCCTGGCCGGTCGGCGTGTTGCCGGCGGCGGCGATCACCAGAACATCGTGATTTTGGGCGTACGCCAGTGATTCCCCGACAAACTGGCTGTTGGCGCCGACTTCCCAGCTTAAATTTAGTGTCCTGGCTCCATGATCTACGGCGTAGGCCACGGCTTGCGATAGTTCAAAACTGTTGCCCAGGCCCTGGTCATCGAAACCCTTAATAGCGATGATTGCAGTGGTAGGCGTCGCTAGATCGGTGTTTTCCGGCAGGCTGGTGCCGGCAGCCAGGCGTGACATTTGCGTTCCGTGACCGACGGTGTCAGTCATGGGCGCGCCGGGATTTACGGCGTTGTAACTGGCAGTCACAAGTGTGGTCAAGTCTTCCGTGGCGGCGAATCCGGAGTCAATCACCGCCACGCTCGCAGGCCCCTCGCTATGTGGAGGCGGTTGAATTGTTCTGGAATTTCCCGTGCCGGGCGTGCCGGCGGAACGGGGCAACTCGACGATGTAATTTGGTTCGGCGCGATCCACAAGCGCGTTGCCCGCCAGTTGCTCAAGCAGGGCTGACACATCGCTGCCCGGCGGCAGGCGCAACCGGTAAATTCCGCCGATGCGCAGGCAGTCCACTACGTCGGCATTCAGTCCGCGCAGCAACGTGCGGAACTGGTCGGTGCTAACTCCACGTTTGAGCCGCAGCAGTACCTCGTTGGGAACAATGCGTACGCGGGCAACAGTTTGCGTGACGGTTGGCTCGGAGCGCGGCGTCGCATTCACAGCCACCACGCGTTCTGGATTGCCGTGCTCAAAAACGCGCAATTCGGACAGGCGGGAGAGCTGTCCAACGGGGCCTTCCAGCACGCGCCAGGTGATGGCGTAGTCGTAAGGCTGGAGCAGCCGGTTGAGGGTTTTCTCCAAATCGGTGGCAGTGGTCTGGAGTGTGACGGTGCTCTGTAAAGACGGGTCGGCGATGACTTTGACCCCTTGCGCGGCGAAAGCACAAAGAAGTTCCGGCAGCGGCGCGTTGGAGGCGCTCAGCGAGATCCGGTCGCCTGCAACAAGATGCACCTGCACCGTCGCCATCGCCGGCCAGACCAGCGTCAGCAGCAGGGCCCAAGTCAGTTTATTTCTTTTCATGACAACGTGGCTGCGTACACCGGGTTATGGCTCCCGAACAGCGGTTGCAGCAGCTGCTGCGCAGGCGGCCTCGTAGACGGCGCGTACCGCGACTCCGCCGGCTTCCGCGCAGGTCCGGCAATCGTCGTATTCCGGCGCGCGGGTGACGACGGCGCCGCGCCAGCGTCCGATTTTGATGCGCACGGGGCCGTAGGCTGTTGCAACGGTTTCAATTTGCCGCTCAAGCGTGGTGCGCTGGCAGAGCCTTTCGCGTACGCCAAAGGTTGTCGTCTCTTTAAAAAGTACATCCAGCAGCGCCTCCCGTCGTGCCGGTGCGGAGAGCACGGTGACCAGCATTCCAGGACGCTGCTTTTTCATCTGAACCGGTATGACAAAGGCATCCCAGGCCCCGGCTTTGAGCAGGCTGGGAATCAGCGCCCCGATTAGTTCCGGTGTGGTGTCATCCAGATTTGTTTCGAGTACCAGGCAGGTCTCTGTTGCTGAGGAAGCGGTGTCGGGTATTTCAAAAAGTATTGCCCGCAAAAGATTAGGCCGTCCAGCGAGGGCGCGGTGGCCGAGGCCGACGCCGCAACCAGCAAGGCGCGCGCCATCTGGCGGCGCTTCTGTGGTGCGCCAGGTGGAAAGCAGCGCGGCACCGGTGGGCGTGACCATTTCGAACGGCTCATCGGCATAGGCCGTGGCCATGCCGGTCAGCAGCACGACCGTCGCCGGCGCGGGAATGGGCAGTACGCCGTGGGCGCAGGTAACGGTTCCGTGGCCGAGCGGCAAAGGGCCGACCGACACGCCATGCACCTGAAGCTCCTCCAGCGCGGCGCAGGCCCCGACGATATCAGCGATTGCATCGAGCGCCCCGACTTCATGAAAATGAACTTTGTCCGTGGTTGTTCCGTGAATCCGGGACTCGGCTTCCGCTAAACGCGTGAAGACTGTCAGCGCCCGTGTCGAGATGGCGGGCGGTAAATCTGAGGACTCGATCAGGCGGCGGATTTCCGGCAGGCCTCGATGTGGCGCATGGGTATGATTGTGCCCGTGTATTGCCGGTTCATGGGCATGCACGGTCACGCGCGTGCCCTGCAAGCCATGGTCTACAGCTGGCTCTGCGTGAATCGCAAGCTTGGCAGGGCCCAGGCCCAGGCGTGCAAGCGTGGCATTGAGCTTGTCTACGGGAATGCCGAGGTCAATCAATGCCGCTAGCAGCATATCGCCGCTTGCTCCACCAACGCTGTCGAAATGCAGATGCCGTGTCATGCCTTTTGCTCCAGATCGCATTATGCCCGGATGTTGCGGGATGCCAGTAATCAATAGTTTTTTGACAAGTACTGTTTTTAAATCAGATATTTTATGGCGCAAGACGGAGGATTGCGGACGCTGTGTCATGCCAGATGGCCGAGCAGGTTTCATTTTCCAGTTTGAGTGTGTCCATTAAGTTTTCATAATCCTGCCGGACATCTTCCATCTGGCTGGAAGCGACATCGGTACCGAAAAGGACTTTTTGCCAGGCGCAGGTTTTATCGGGTGCGGGGTAGGGGCCTTCCGGTTTCCACCACAGAAGTTCGGCAAGCCAGGCGGGTTTCCGATGTTTCATCAGGGAGCCCGAGAAATCGAAAAACAGGTTGGGGTTCCAGCGGCAGGCCATGGCGGCTTCGTCACACCAGGGATTGCCGAAATGGGCGCCTATGAGTGTCAGTTCCGGAATCCGTCTGGCGATGTGATCGAGATGGATGGGGCGCATGTTGTTGCTGTCACAATCCCGCCATCCACTCAGGTTTGCCACAATGCCGAGGTGATAAAGCGCCGGCATTTTCAGTTTGGCGGCCTGCTCGTAAAACTTGAAATAGGCGCGATCATTGTAAGGGCGTAAAGGGGCGATGAATTTCAAGCCCGTAAACCCCTGATCACGGGCACGCTCGATGTCACCAAGACCGTCCGCATCCATTTCCACCCCGTAGAATGCAATAAAGAGATCCGGAAACAGGCGATGGGCTCGCAGAGTCCTGGCGTTGTCACCCGGCACGCGTGATTCCGGAAGGCCCAGCAAGACCTGTTTGACAATGCCTGTTTCCTCGCAGGCCTTGACACGCGCGTCCAAGTCCCGGTCTTCCGGTACATGTTGATGAATATCAATAATCCGGCAAGGCGTTTTTCTCATATCTTGCGGCCTTTACTTCTTCAGGAAATCTAACAGCGCAGACGACAAAGCCAGCACGCCGGTTGGAATGGCAATGGCGGCATCTGGCGCGTACTTGCAGGAGTGCAGGGCGGCCTTTGTGGCGGTCCCCGGCGTTCTGGTGCCCTGCCGGAAAATGGTCAGCGGGACAGGCGGTTCGACCAGTCCGAATAATGCAAAATCCTCACCCACCATTTCAGGCTTTACGGTTTGCACTTTGTCGGGCCCTAAGGCCTCCCGGAAAACATTGGCCATGCGGTTTGTCAAATCCGGGTCATTATACACGGGTGGCGTAAAGATGCTGCTTTGCTGGAGAACCGGATGCAGTTCTTCGGGTAAGCCGGCCGCCAGAGCCAGCCCGGTGCAATGCCTTTGGATGGAGGCCAGGAGCTGTTCGCGGACTTCAGGCTTGTAGGAACGCAAAGTTAACATCATGGAAACTTGTTCTGGAATGACGTTGAAGGTGCTGCCTCCATGTATGGCGCCAATGCTGATGACGGCGGGTTCCACGGGATCAATCTCACGGCTGATGATGGTTTGCAGGGCGAGGATCAATTTGGCGGCCAGAACAATGGGGTCGCGAGTGGTCTGGGGTGCGGCTCCATGCCCGCTAACGCCTTTGACGGTTAGCGTCAGCATGTCCGCGCAGGCCCAGACATAACCCGGGCAAATCCCCACTTTGTCTGCGTCCAGATCAGGCATGACATGCAAGGCGAGCGCAAAATCCGGATGCGGGATTCGGGAATACAGCCCGTCATCCAGCATGGCCTTCGCACCGTTCATTTTTTCCTCGGATGGCTGGCCGATGGCGATCAGGGTGCCTGTCCATTGAGAACGCAGTGTATGCATCACTTGCGCCACGCCAATCAGAATGGTCATGTGTATGTCGTGTCCGCAGGCGTGCATGACCGGCGAGGATTGTCCATCAGGCAGTGGGGCGTGGAGCTTGCTGGCATACGGGAGCCCGGTGTTCTCTTCAATGGGCAGGGCGTCCATATCGGCGCGAATAAGCACCACGGGGCCGGGTCCGTTTTCAAGGATAGCGGCGATGCCGTGTCCGCCTATTCCAGAAAGAACTTTGAATTGAAGGGCGGTGAGTTCGCTGGCGAGCAGTGCTGACGTGTTCGATTCGGCGCCAGATAATTCGGGATTGGCATGCAGGTGCCTGTAAAGGTTCAGCCATTTTTCATGAAACGGGATTAAAGATGCAGCGGCGAGTTTTTTCATTGGGCGTGTTTCTGCGAAGTTATTTTTCCGTGGAATGAGCCAGAAGCGACTTGCGCAATTTCAGATAAGCGGGCAGGGATTTCGGGAAATCGTCGAAATCCTTGAAGGCTTTCAGCTCTTTGTCGTCCGGCTGTATCCGGAGTGTTTGAAGAAGTGCCTGATCCTGAAGGCTGAGTCCGAAGATTTCCCAGCGCAAGGAATCGATCGGGCCGTCAGAACCGGGATAAACGACGAATGTATCGCCATAAGCCCATCCGGGCCAGGCCCGTCCGGCGGATTCACAGAAAGGATCAATCAGGTTTCTGGTTTGCGATTGATACCAGTAATTGTAACCCCAATGCAGAAAACCGAGAGTTTTGAAACGGTGGAAAAGCCATCCGCTCATCCTGATTTTGACCAGCGGCGTGTCCAGTAAGCGGTTCAGGTAGCGACCACGGGGGCCGCAGCAGAAGTAAGTGAAACAGGGGATCTTTTCTTCCATGAATTGGCGGGTCACCCGAATGCTGGGAATGGGCATGTCCGTGACCTTGTCGCGGCCATAGCTGATTTCACTCAAGGCGTCCATGGTTTTAATCCATGGTGCCAGTTCGAGGAGCAGGCTGCGGGCGGCCTTGTAATTGGCTAAAACGTCGTCGCCGTGCGGTTCATCGCTGACATGGAAGAAGGAGCGATCCAGCAGCTTTTCCCGTTTCAGGAAAGTGTGAAACTCCGGAAGAAACTGGCTGAGAAAATTGCGATAGGCCGGCGATAGCGCCGTGGTTTCAGGGGGCCACAGCAGTTGTTCGTTTTCGCCGTGCCCTTCATAAATTCGAATGGCATGACGGACTCCCCACTGGGTAAAGAAGTGTGTCCACTCGAAATTTCTGATGCCCTGACGGGTGGCCAGATCGGTATAGCGTTTAACGTTCGTCCAATCGAATTCGTAGCGTTGGCCGCGGCGCCGGACATGCAGGAGTTGACTGGGGCGTTTGACTCCATCCAGTGGCGGCGTGAAAACCGGGGCGTAAATCGTATCCTGCCCGTGGGCCGGCAGATCAGCCATGTAGGCGGCTAAAATGGTCCAGAACTTCTCCTCGAAAGGCTGGAGTCGATACCAATCCAGAATGGCGTCAATATAAAACCATTGTAGAACTGGAAAATTCCGGCGCGGTTGCGCCGTAATCGGGTAAACGTGGATGGCGGTTGTCAGGCGTGCCACGGTTTTCCCGTCTGACTCTACGCGGATGAAAACCGGATGCCGCCCAGGGTTGACGGACGGAGTGGAGCGGACGGAAATCCAGAATGAGACTGTTTCGAGCGGTGCGAGAAGAGCCTCGTGTTCGTCAAAAAGCGGGTCCGGAACAAAGCCTGGAATCCGTCCCACGCCATCGCGTTCGTCATCCGGAACGTTAGTGTTGAAGTGTGGCAGTGGGACAAAGCCTACGCGGCGGATGCGGAGGGATATTCCGGCGGGACCTTCGGCGATAACCGTGATTCTAGGAACTTTGTCGTGATCGGAATTGGCCACTACAAACTGAAAGGCCGTGGCTTCACCGCGGGCGATATCGAGAACGAGTGGAACCGTGCGGATGGAGTTGCGGTCCGGAAATACGCGAATATGACAATCCTGCAACCAGCATTTAAATGACATGCGGGAGCCTTTCAATTAATTTTGAATGCTAACAATGTTTGGAAGTCTGTTCCAGCGCGGCGATCTTCAACGCATGATCCGGGATCGTAATTGGGTTCATTAAAAACTCGATCAGAGAATCATAAACCAAGCCGGCGTTTTTGTCGGCGCTTTTTTGCGTTTCACTGCAAGCCAGCCAATCGGCCAATCGCCGTTTCAAATGCTGTGCCCATGGAATCAGGCAAGGATCGGACTGACCGGTGAAAATCAGCGTGGCTAGCCGTGAGTGTTGAACCTGGAAATAGCCGGCGGTCAGCCAGGGTTCGATTTGTTCGAAGCCGCTGGATGCGGAGTGCAGGAAAACGGCAAGTTCCGACAAAGCCTGGGGAAAGGCGCTGGATACCTGTCGGAGTTTATCCTGCAGCGCCTTGAGCTCCTCCGGATTATCGCGTTCCATGCTTTCAATTAAGCTGGCGATATAATCAGGAGGAGCGGGCAGGGAGTCCTTGCCGCGCGACCACTGTATGGCCGTAGTTCCGGAACCCGCTCCCGCGAATCCCCTGCCGAGCGCCAAAACCGCCTTGAAGAACGGATCGGGATTTATTCCGAAGAGCTCCATGCCGATTTCGGTTAGCAGGTTGCGGGCTGGCTTTTCGGGATTGCGCAAGGCCATGGGTGCGAGCCGCAGAATGATATCCTGAGTTTCCAGCGGATTCAGGCGGATGGCCCAGCTGGTGACGCACTGGCCGAGCAGGGCGGTCAGCGCGGTTTTTTTCGCGACACCCGCCACGTTTTGATAATGGAGTTCGAAATCGGGGCAGAAGACGCTGTCACCGTGCGAGCGGGAAGCGGAACAGAGAACCACGTCAAAGCCAGCAGCCGTGAGAAAGTCGGCGGTGTAGAAAGGCACAAGATCCCCTCTGTCATTGACGATCTGCGGGTAAGTGGCCAGAATTTCCGGTGTGAGTTGCTCCTTGGTGATAAGGTTGTGTCCCCAAACTCTGGTCGGAGGATTGGCCTGGTCGTAACTCCAGTAATTCCAATCCCAGATCACGAAATCCTTTGGTATCTGATGCAATTCCTCAGGATAGTGGAGCACCATGTCGCACCATATAGCGGGGCGCACTCCACGGCTGAGGATTGGCCCGGCTAGATCACAGACATGTTCAGCGTAGAGGCGGTTGCGCCCGTGCTTTCTGGAGTAGCTGGCGCATTCCGGGCAGGTTGCAAAAGCGTAGGCTTCGTCGCCGCCGAGATGGAAATAGCGGATCTCGCCAAAAAGGTCCAGATACTCCTCAATCCATTTTTTCAGGAACGACCGGACTTCCGGGCGTGAGGTGCAGTAGCAGGTATATTCGTCGGGCCGCTCCCGGAAGGGACGGTATTTTTCCTGCAAAAGCACGTATTCGGCATGCCCGATAGTTTGCAGGAGAGGAATGGCTTCCAGCCCCAGGCTGGCGGCGAAGTCGAGGATCTCCCGGAATTCCGGCTTGCTTATTGCTTCCGGCCAGGCACATTCCGGGCAGGTGGACCAGCGGACTTTGTCCTCTACTTCCCACAGAATGCCGGTATATCCCATCCGTGCAAGTTTTTCTAGCCAGCTCCGGATGTAAGGGGTGGACAAACAAACGAAATTGAAATCCATGTGGAAAAGTGTCAGAGGAGGGGTGGCTGATGGCATGAACCGCTCCTTGTACCAGGTGACAGATTAAAGAAATGCGGCTCTGTGAAAAGCAAAGGGGACTTCTCCAAATGCACAGGCGCAATTGACCGGTGTGGATGAAATGTAAACGCATCGCGGAGCATTTAGAAAGACTCCGGAATGGAGGTTTGGTAGCGAGCGGACCCCCAGTTCAAACCGTGGATTGGCAGGAATCCTCCGGCACATCGCAGGCGATTGCCGGCGAGCGTGAAGTCGAGCATGGATCGTTGCAGTGTCGTGTTGCGCGAGGCAGTAGTCAGATCAATGGGGGGCACCACGAAGACCCTGAGAAATGCTTCCCGGTCGTGCGACAACGCCGGAAAGAGATGAAAT
This sequence comes from bacterium, assembly GCA_037137675.1. Classification (GTDB taxonomy): domain Bacteria; phylum Verrucomicrobiota; class Kiritimatiellia; order CAIKKV01; family CAIYGI01; genus CAIYGI01. The sequence goes on from JBAXJV010000007.1 coordinate 13,452, forward strand.
TCGCGTTGAAAACGGACGATATTGGAAGAGGGTGGGAGGATGCTCTGGTATTGGGAGTCAAAAAACCAGGTGCTGCAGTGGAAGGCGATGGCTGGAGTGAACTCAGAAAAATGGCGTGGGAAGAAGTCTATGGCCTGACGTAACGAATCTCCGCAGAGGTCGAAATCCATCGGGCCTGTTTCGGGGATATGAATATCGAGGATCGGATCGCCGGGTGCAAGAGTCGGCATCCAATCGGCGAGAGACAGTGTGACTGGCTGTGAGAGAACCCGCCCGAGTGGATGGATGGGATGGCCGGTGACGGAGTTATCGGAAGCGATGAAGGACGGAGTGAAGGCCTGGGATTCGAAGACGTCGTTGGTTCCGTCCACATAGCCGTCAGAACGGATTTTGACGTCCGGCGTGGATAGGGCCAAAACACGACCGGTGGTTTTATGTGTAAATGCGTGCAGGGGTCCGGCGAAGGGCTTATGAATGAATTGCAGGCGACCGAGTCGAAAGATGTGCCCGGCAAAATGGTGGGCGAGCCAGTATATGTTGCTGAGGCCCCATTCGCCTTGTTGGCGGCGATAGGTTTGAATCCAGATTTCGATGTCGGTGAGTGTGTCGCGGGTGACCTTTTCAGGGATCTGGCGGTTGCGATGGACGGTCCGGATGCGCTCCACACCGGCCAGCATGACCAGTGCCGGGATCATCGCGGCTGGACCTTTGACGAATTGCGAAACGAATGGCCAGGTTGCAATTTCACTGGAGCTGGGTATGGCTCCGGCGAAATAGATGCAAAATATAAACCAGGCAGTCTGAGCCATCAGCGGATCGGTGCGAATGACCGCGGCGGAGTTCAGCAAGGCAGCGCGGAGCTCCGGTGAAATACTGCAATAACCGGACGATTCGAGGATCGCAGAATCTGTGAGAAATGGGATTTCGGCCGGGCGGGTGGCTGTGGCTCTGGTCCAGGCCTCAGGCCAGGTGACGGGAAGATTCTTAAAATTCCAGCGGGCGACCAGGTCATCCAATGGAATGGTTGCGTGCATGCTGTTTAAAGCGCAGTCCGATGGTGTGGTTCAAATTCAGAAGCTTGCGTCAATTTTATCGCGCAGTTCACGTAAAATAGGTTTCCCCGGCTTGCGTCAGGCGTTTCACTCGCCCGCTTTTTATAAGCATTTCCATACGCGTAGCGGCCTGTTCCGGCGATGTGTTCAGCCATGCCGCCACCTGAGCGAGTGGCGCAGCGTGCCGGTTCAGCATGGCCACCAGATCGTCGTCGCTTGTGCTCACCGCCTGCACTGTCTCTGTGGACAAGGGCGCGACCACGTCCAGCGTCTCTGCCACTGGTAAGAACAAACCCGCCATCCGCTGTAGGACGCCAGCCTCGACCGCCATCAGTTTCCGGTCAATCGGCGGACGCGTAGCGGTGTTCAATTGGATTTTTTGCGGCTTGAGTCCGGAGGCCAGGCCGGCAATGCGCCTGACGCTGGCCTCGGTGTCATTGAATCCGGCGACAAGAAACACCTCCACCCACAGCGCGCCTTGAAACGCCGACTGAAAAGCATGGAAGCCATCAAGAACATCATTAAATCGCAAATTCTGGTGTGGACGATGCAAGCTTTCCCAGGAATTCTGATCCCATGCACTCAATGTAACTTTAACTATATCGGCCTGCAGCGCAGCTGCGCGCACCTCCGGACGGGAGAAGAGCGCGCCATTGCTGAGTAGCACCTTACGGATGGAGGTGCGCGTGCGGATGCCGGACAGCACATCGCCGAAACTTGCATGCAGAGTGGGTTCGCCGCTGCCGGAAAGGGTGATGGCATCCGCCTGACCACCCGCAGCCAGCCAGCAGTCCAGTTCCGCCAGCACGCTTGCCACCGGAACGTAGTCCCTGCGTTCGCAGGTCAGCGTGGATCGAATTTGAATTTGGCAGAAATGGCAGTCGTAACAACAGGTCTTTTCGGGAACCAGATCAATGCCAAGCGAAAGCCCCAACCGCCGTGAACGGATGGGGCCGAACAAAGATCGAAAAGGTTTCTCGCCGGACATCAGCCCGCCGAAATAGCTTCTACCGGGCATTCGCCCGCGCAGAGGCCGCAGTCCACGCACTTGTCGGCGTCAATATTACACTGCTTGTCACCCTCTGAAATTGCTTCCTGCGGGCAAACCGGAGCGCACGCTCCGCATTTAGTACACTTATCCGAGATCGAATAGGCCATGACATGTATCCTTTCTTTGTAAACGTCGGAAGATAATATCATGCCGCACCAGATTCGGCAAGTCGCTTGACCAGGCATCAGAATTTCTGGCATGGTCTTGCGCATGGATTCATTTGATGCTGTCCCTACGCCAACTTCCGGCACCCTGCCGTGGACTCGGCGCTGTTTTGTCTGCGGAGAGTCTAATCCTCATGGACTCCGGCAGCATTCCCGCATCGAAGGGGAGTGGATTGTCATGGATTACACCCCTCGGGAGGCCGATCTGGGTTACAAGAGTACCGTCCATGGCGGAATTACAATGACGATTCTTGACGAAGTCATGACCTGGGCGGCGATTGTCGCGGCTCACCGTGGTTGCGTCACTGCCGAGATAACTGTGCGCTTGCGCACGCCCATTGTGGTTGGAGAAGCACTGCGCTTCGCAGGCCGGGTGGCATCCGCTAAACGCCTGCTGCTGCGTACCGAAGCGCAGGTTACACGGAAGGACGGGGCCATCGCCGCCACGGCCACCGGACTCTATACGCCGATGAACGGGGCACAACTGGAGTTCAACGCCACAGACTTTGTCACCCACCCTGACGCACTCGACCCTCGCATACTTTTTGGTTGAAAGCCTCAGTCTTCATCCGGAACGCCCTTGCCTGCGGACGCGACACACATTAAGATCACCCCATGACCACCAAATCCAAAGTCGCCTTGATTCGCACTTCCCCTGCAACTGTGCTGGAAGATTACCACCGGCTTATGAATCTGGCCGGCTACCAGCAGGTTTTGGACAAGCAGCGCGATACCGCCCTCAAAATCAACATCAGCTGGCACTTCTTCTACCCCGGCAGTTCCACAACGCCCTGGCAGCTCGACGGAGTTATCCGCACACTTAAGCGCGACGGGTTCAATCCTGAACTGATCCACGCCTGCCATAACCGAACGGTCGTGATTGACGCCCATCTCGGAGAGCGTGAAAACAAACAGCTGAATGTGATTCAAGCCCACGGTTTGCGTAACGTCCACCTTTACGAGGGCGAGGAGTGGATCAACGTGCGCGATGCGGTTGGCAGCCTTGCGGATCAGTTCCTCTGTCTGAATCAGGTTTATCCCGACGGGTTCATGATTCCCAAGCGCTTCATCGGTGAGAACATCATCCACCTGCCGACGATCAAAACGCACGTTTTTACCACCACCACCGGCGCCATGAAAAATGCTTTTGGCGGGCTGTTGAATGAACGCCGCCATTGGACACACCCCGTGATCCACGAAACTCTCGTTGACTTGCTGATGATCCAGAAAAAAATCCATCCGGGCCTCTTCGCCGTCATGGACGGTACTTTTGCCGGCGACGGTCCAGGTCCGCGCTGCATGGTCCCGTATGTCAAGAACGTGCTGCTGGCCTCGTCCGATCAGGTGGCAATTGACGCTATCGCTGCCAAGCTGATGGGCTTCGATCCGCTTACAGATATCAAATTCATCCGGCTGGCCCATGAAAAGGGGCTCGGCTGCGGCGATCCTCGTGAGATCGAAATCGTCGGCGATCCCGATCTCGCCGGCGAAAACTGGCATTTCGTGGGGCCGTTCAAGGAAATGACCTTTGCCAGCCGCATGCAGCACAAGATTTACTGGGGCCCGTTGCGCAAGCCGCTGGAGTGGACGCTCAAAACCGTCGCCGCGCCATGGGCCTACATCGCCAGCATCCTTTATCACGACGCATTCTGGTATCCCGCGCATCAGCAGCGCGTGCATGAAATCTTGCATAGCACATGGGGCCGGCTCTTCCACAACTGGGAACAGCTGACCATTCCGCCAAACGATCTCAACACGCCGGGCTGGGCCAACGTCGGGAACGTGCCCGCCAAGTTACACAAGGAAACTATGAAGCTGATCGGGCGCGCCTTCCGCGTGCTGGGTCTCTGCGTCAAGGAAGCGCCCGAGTTTCACATGCGCCGCAAGGTTAAATCGAATACGCCTGGCCAGTGATGCTCAGCCAGGCGCCACTGACGCAACTTCTGGAATCGGGCTCGTGAAACAACTCGTGTCCCTGAAGGAGCAGCGTTTCTACGCGCTTGGGCGGACAGACGAAAGACGCGAATTATTTGTCGCTTTCATGTTGCGATCACGACGGTTGCGGGTGGTGTCTGCTCGTGACATGAGTCGAAAAGAGCGGAGGGTTTATAGATAATGCGCGTTTGTCTTGATGTCCAACCTGCGGTGAGCCAGCGGGCCGGCGTGGGTCGCTATACGCGGGCGCTGGTTGAGCATTTGGTCCCCGTGGCGCAGGCGCATGCGGATCAACTTGCGCTCTTCTATTTCGACTTCCAGCGACGTGGCGAAGCCTTGCGCGCGCCGGGCGCCGAAATCCGCGCCGCGCGCTGGCTGCCCGGACGTTACGTGCAGGCAGCCTGGCGTCGCTTTGACTGGCCGCCTTTTGACTGGTTGGCAGGGCGCGCGGATGTCTATCACTTTCCCAACTTCGCCGTTCCACCGCTCACCCGCGGGGCTGCCGTTGTCACCATTCACGACCTCGGTTTTCTGCGCTACCCGCAGCACGCCGAAACGCGCAACCAGCGCTACCTCGCATCCATTATTCAACGCGCTGCCAGTCGCGCTGATCGCATTGTCGCAGTTTCGCAATTTACCGCACATGAGATCGCAGAGTGGCTGCATGCGCCCGCTGACAAGCTGCGCGTCATTGCCAGCGGACTCGATATCCATCCGCCTCTCCCGGAGGCCGTGCCTGTGCTGTGCCGGAGACTCGGTCTGGATCGCCCCTACCTGCTGCACGTCGGCACACTGGAGCCGCGTAAAAACTTGGAATTTCTGGTTGATGTTTTTGAGCGCCTGCACGGATTTGATGGCGACCTTGTGTTGAGCGGCGCGCTGGGCTGGAAATACGAAGCGCTGCTCGCACGCATCGCCGCTTCACCACTTGCCGCGCGCATCCGGCGTCTGGACTACGTGAATGAGTCCGATCTTCCTGCGCTTTACGCTGGTGCCGCACTGTTTGTGATTCCCTCCCATTATGAAGGGTTTGGATTCCCACCCCTGGAAGCAATGGCCTGTGGCACGCCGGTTCTTTCCTCAGTCGGCGGCTCGCTCCAGGAGGTGCTGGGCGACGCCGCGCTCGTGATGCCGCCGGAAGCTGGTGCTGCGGACTGGGCGGCGGCGATCGAGGGGCTGCTGGGCGATGACGCGCGCCGCATCGAACTCACCACGCGCGGACGTCTGCAGGCGGCGCGCTACTCATGGGAAGCCGCCGCCCGCGCCACCTGGGATGTTTATCGCGAGGTTGGCGCATGATTATCGGACTCGACGCACGTTGGATCTTCCGCGAAATCAGCGGCATCGGCATGGTTACCCGTGAATTGATCCGGGAACTGCCACGACTTGCGCCCGCCGACCAGTTCGTGCTCTATTTTCACGACTCTCTCGTCCGCGACCGCACCATTTCCGAAACCGGGGTGAACCTGCTGCCCAACATTCGCAGCGTGCTGTTGAAACAGGACATCTTTGACCCCGTCAGTCAGCTGACCATGCCTCACCAGTTGCGTCGCGACTGCATTGACCTCTACCATTCGACAAACTACATGCTGCCACTGCTGGCATTTTCGTCGCGACTTACGCGCCGTCCGGTCTGCGTGCTCACCATCCATGACCTGATTCCGCTGCTTGCCCCGCAGGAGACGCCGCACGCGATCAAAACCCGCTTGCTCCCGGTTTTTCGCTGTTTGCTAAACTCCGCCGTCCGGCGGGCCGATGCCATTCTGACCCCCAGCGAAGCCTCACGGACTGATCTGCTGCGCGCTCTGCGGATCCCTGCTGCGCGTCACGCCAGCGTGGTGCGTGTATATAACGGCGTCTCGCCGCTGTTTTCTCCAGACACCGCTTCCGATGTCCGCACGCCGCAGGCGGCAGATGATGTAGTACGCCCGCGCCGGTTGCTCTACGTTGGACGCGCCGATCCTTACAAAAACCTGCCCGCGCTTGTAGAAGCCTTTGCACTGGCGCGCCGGCGGGCGCCCTGGCCGCTGCAGCTTACGATTCTCGGCACGCCCGACACCCGCTACCCCGAGGCAACCGTGCGCGCGACTGCACTTGGACTTGGCCCGGACGCCATTCACTGGACCGGGTACTGCGACGCGGCAGCCACGCTGGCTGCCTATCGCGCCGCCGACTTGCTGGTTCATCCTGCCCGCCACGAAGGCTTTGGTCTGCCGGTGGTGGAGGCCATGGCTACCGGCTTGCCAGTGCTCGCCAACGACATTCCAGTGCTGCGTGAAGTCGCTGGCGACTCGGCGGGTTTTGCCGACGCCAATCTGCCGGACCTCTTCGCGCAGGCCATGCTTGACCTGCTGCATGACCACGCGCGACTTTCTGCTCTACGCGCCGCGGGCTTGTTGCGCGCCGCCGCTTTTACCTGGCGGCGTGCCGCGATGGAGACTCTGGCCGTCTATCGCGTAGCCGTTGCCCGTCTGGACAAAGCACATTAAGCCGGCTAAAAAGACACATAAGAAGAGGGGATTTGCCGCTCGCATGAATAGAAACGATCTGATCAGGGATGTTGAACCGATATGACGCCGGACGCTTCACTGCGCGTAGTCCTTGGGCACGACTGGCTGACCGGCATGCGCGGCGGCGAGCGGGTGCTGGAACTTGCCGCCAGCCGCTACCCTGCGGCGCCGATTATGACGCTGCTTTGCAATCATCGGGCGATCAGTCCGGCTTTGAATGCGCATCCGATCATTACCTCGCCGCTACAGCGTCTACCCGGAGTGTCCTCTTACTACCGCCGCCTGCTCCCGCTTTTTCCAGCCGCCGAGGCCACCTTGCGTTGTCCTCCGGCCGACCTCGTAATCAGCTTCAGTCACTGCGTGGCTAAGGGCCTGCGTCCGCCACCCGGCGCCCGCCACCTTTGCTATTGCTTTACCCCCATGCGCTACGCCTGGTTGTTCTTCGACGAATACGTCGGGCGCAATTCCGTGAAGCGTCTGGTCAGCGCGCCGCTCTTCGCCTGGCTGCGTCGCTGGGATCGCCGCAGCGCGGCGCGCGTGGATCGTTTTGTAGCCATCAGCCGCCACGTTCAGGCGCGCATTGCGCGTTTTTATGGACGTGAATCGGACGTGGTCTATCCGCCGGTACATACAGATTTCTGGACTCCTGACGATAGACAGCCCGCAGCCGGTTACGATCTGATTGTTTCGGCCCTGGTACCCTACAAACGTTTGGATCTTGCCGTGCGCCTGTACCGTCGCACCGGCCGGCCGCTAGTCGTGGCCGGCGTGGGCGGCGAACGCGCCCGTTTGGAAGCGTCGGCGGGTCCGAACATCCGTTTCCTCGGCTGGCAGTCGGACGAAGCACTGCTGGACCTGTACCGTGACTGCCGCTTGTTGCTGTTTCCCGGCGAAGAGGATTTTGGCATTGTGCCATTGGAGGCCATGGCCTGCGGACGTCCGGTAGTGGCATTCGCGCGCGGCGGAGTACTGGAAACCGTGGTGGACGGCCAGACCGGCGTGTTTTTTGCCGAGCAGACCGAGGCTGCGTTGGAAGAGGCCATTGCCCGCGCCGCTGCCATCTCCTGGGACAGCGCAGCCATCCGTGCCCACGCCTGCACTTTCGGTCAGGCTCAATTTCTGTCCGGCTTCGATACCGCCGTGCGGAAAGTGATGCAGTAAAAACAGCTTGGGTAAACACACCACGCCGCGAATCTTTGACGGGCCTGGTAGCCGGGCTGTCCCAAATGTGCGGCTAAGGTTCTGTTTCCCGGCACGGGACAGGCACATTATCAGCCTCAGCGGCTCACCGTGACGGTTCGCCCTACCCATGTACTGGTTCTCAAGAACCGCTTGATCGTACGCGAGGTAGGGCGAGGCGTCTCGCCGA
>JBAXJV010000008.1:0-21526 GCA_037137675.1 bacterium
GATGATTATTGTCGAGTTATCCATCCTATTACCTCGGCAACTTGTAACGCACAGTCAGGCTGGCTCCGTTTTTCTTTGGTGGTTCGTGCAGAATCGCATCTCCATTCTTCATGGTTGCTCGCATGACTGCACAACAGACGGGCATACGGTTGTTGCTACCCGGGTAACCCCCGATGATTCGATGCAAATTACCTGCGTTAATCTCGGCAAAACCCAGTCCGCCTTTTGGGGCGGCCACCAATTCCTTGTCCAACGCCATCTGAAATTTCTTCCTAATCGGTTGGTGCAAAACCTTCATCTGTGCGAAGTTGTTTGGCCCCTGGAAGATGGCTGCGCCATTATTAAAGGCGGCTAATTCCTCCTTGTTCATCCAAACCAAGCCCGAGTGGGAGCAACCGGGACGCCCGCACACGAGTGCCGTGTCGGGATACCCCACTGGAAATGCAAAATCCACATAGACATTGCCATTCCGACCCATGGGCGGACTGTGCTTTTCGAAACATCGACTTAATGCCATATCGGGTATCTCCTGCTTGATTTCACAATGTCCCTTTATACCCACCCGTCTTGGCGTCATAGCGTAAGGATTTTCCGTCATTATATGTGATGCTGATAACTCCTGACGTCACCTGGCATGACCGTGCGTTGCCTGACCCGACCGTACCCGTAAACGAACCCGTCTTGGCCGCGTACCGTTCGGCCTTGCCGTCGGCATAGACGATCACGATGATTTCACCGTCCGTTGCCGCAGATACGGCCCCGGAATGACCAACGGTGCCAGTGTACGAACCCGCCGAAGCGTCACGGCGCTCAACCTTGCCGTTTTTGATGACCACGATGACCCCATCGGCAAGGCATGTCGCAGCCATCATCATCGGGACAATGATCGCCACGCCAATGAATTTACCCCTGTTCATCATATCCGCAGTGCCGGTTTCCTGTTTTGGACAACATGTCTTCCAAGTCAATTCCGCCGCCGTGTATTTCCCGTCCAAGCATGCAAGAACTCTGCCGAACTTGGGCAAGTGGTATGAATAATGGAGGGCGTTGGCGTGGATGTCGAGTGCCAGCTTTTCACTTTACGTGAAGGCCGCGATGGCGGCGTTTATGGCTGGCGCGGCGGGGCAGAACGGAGTTGGTGGAGGGTGGATAGTTGATGGTGGAGGCGGGTAAATATCCAATATCCAACAAGGAATTTCCAATGACGAAGTTGGGAGAGGCGAAGAGGGTTGAGGGTTGAGGGTTGAGGTGACAGCCGAGGGGTTGGAATTCTCCGGCGCATCGCCGGTCGTCAATTTTCATAATCAAAACCTTAATCTCGACAAACCCGTAAATATTGCTGTAATCTGGCTTCATGAAAACAACCTTGGACATTCCAGATGTGTTGCTGCAACAGGCGAAGGCGCGGGCGGCGACGAGAGGTACAAGCATGCGGGATTTCTTTGTCCTGGCCATCGAAGACAGGCTTGATGTCGAACGGAAGGGGTCGCGCCCCATCCACGGCTGGCAGGCGGTCTTCGGCAAAGCGCCGAAAGGCGCCGTTGCGGCCGTCCAATCTGCTCTCGATCAGGAGTTCGAGAAGATCAACCCGGACGACTGGAAATGATCCTAGACACCAACGCGATTTCCGCGCTTCTTGATGGCGACAAGTCTCTGGCAACGGTGCTTGCCGTGGCCGAACGGCATCACTTGTCGGCAATTACGCTCGGGGAGTATCGTTATGGTTTGAAGAACTCGCGGCACAAACGGGCACTGGAATCCCTTCTGGAAACGTTGGAATCTGAATCCTTTTTGTTGGTTTTGGACAACAACACCGCGCGCCACTATGCCGACATTCGCAGCGAACTGAAGTCCGCCGGACGTCCGATCCCCGAAAACGATATCTGGATTGCCGCCCTTGCCCGCCAGCACCGTCACCCCATCGTGAGCCGTGACGGGCACTTCGACGACGTCACTGGCATTCGACGCATTGGCTGGTAGCCCCAGTGCAGTTTGTCCGCAAAGCGGTAGAACTGCTCTCTGTAGTTTCACCGGCATGCGCTTCGTAGGTCTCCGCCAGGATGGGACAGAAAAGGCACACGGTTGCGACCCCGGCATATTCGGCCAGCGCGTCCAGTTCGGCGGGTCTGGGAAAGCGCCGACCTTTGGCCCACTGGCTGACCGTGGACTCCGCCACTCCGAGCCGCGCAGCCACGCGTTTTAGCGGCTGACCATGGACGCGCAACCAGGCCGCGATCACGCGTTGGACGATTGCGCGGCACGAACCATGCGTGAGCGCTGTTTCTGGAACCACCGCCTTCGCGCGACTTGATTGGCTCGCACTCCGAACACGCCTGCAAAGACAGGAGCTGCTTGATTTACACTGAACGCTCCGCATTGTGCCTCCGGTCGCCTGACAATGCTTTGACCGCAAGTTGAGGTCAAGTCTAATCTGACCGCATTTTGCGGTCATGCCGCTGCGGGCATATAGAAGGGGTGTGCAGAAGTCCATCCATAGCCCGGAATACGGAGCCGTGTTGCGCGTGTTGGTTGCGCTGCGACACAAGGCCGGTATGACGCAACGGGATCTGGCGCAGGCGTTGGGCCGGGAACATTCGTTCGTCTGGCGGATCGAGACCGGGGAGCGGCGGTTGGATGTGGTGGAGTTTTTCTGGGTCTGCCAGGCGCTGGGTCAGGATGCGCGCAAAGTCTACAACGGTCTTGTCGCGGCATTCGGCCGTGCTACAAACTCCTGTCCAGGGAGGAATTTGTCCGCCAAAAAGTCCCCCGAACCGCCTTTGTTATATGCTGTACCTTCGCGTGCGGCACGCCGCCGTCCTTAATTCCAAACTGATGCCATTTGCGCAGCAGCGTTGACGGGATGAGCTGGGTTGCCTATGCTGACCGCATGAGAAACGGAGCGTGGTTGTGACACAACTGGAAGCGGCGGGCGCGGGGCATGTGACACGAGAAATGACGGCGGTAGCGGCGGCGGAAGGCGTGGCGGTCGAGGCTGTGCGCGAAGATCTGGCGGCAGGACGCGCGGTGGTGCTGGCCAACCCGGCCCATGCCGGCGTGCGGCCGGTCGGCGTCGGCAGGCGTTTTTGCACCAAGGTGAACGCCAATCTGGGCCGTTCTCCCGAGCAATCCGAAGCTGGCGGGGAGCTGCGCAAACTGCGCGTGGCGCTGGATGCAGGCGCCGATGTGGTGATGGACCTTAGCGTAGGTCCTGATCTGTGCGCAATCCGTCAGGCGATACTGGCCGCCTGCCCGGTGCCGCTCGGCACAGTCCCGGTCTACGAGGCAGTCTCGCGACTTTCGGACGATCTTCCAGTGCTCGACCCCGGACTGCTGATGACGGTGATACGCGAGCAGGCGGAGCAGGGCGTTGACTTTATGACCCTGCACGCCGGTTTGCTGCGCCGTCATGTTCCGGCCGCGCTGGGACGGGTCATGGGCATCGTCAGTCGCGGCGGCGCGATCATGGCCGAATGGATGTCCGTCCATCAGAAAGAGAATCCGCTCTTCGAACGCTGGGACGAAGTCCTGGCGATTTGCCGGGCACACGATGTGACCGTTTCGCTGGGCGACGGATTGCGCCCTGGCTGTCTGGCGGATGCCGGCGATGCTGCCCAGTTCGGTGAGCTGGACGTGCTCGGCGACCTCGTGCAGCGTTGCCGCAAGGCCGGCGTGCAGGTGATGGTCGAGGGCCCCGGGCACGTGCCGTTCGATCAGATACGCGCCCAAATGGAGCGCGAACAATCCGTTTGCGATGGCGCGCCTTTCTATGTGCTCGGCCCGGTGGTGACGGACATTGCCCCAGGCTACGATCATATCACTTCGGCGATCGGCGCCACGGCTGCGGCCTGCTACGGCGCATCGCTGCTTTGCTATGTAACGCCTGCGGAACACCTCGGCCTGCCGAACGAGGCGGAGGTCCATCAGGGGGTTATCGCCCACCGGATTGCGGCGCATGCGGGCGACGTGGCGCGCGGCCTGCCCGGTGCCCGGTCGCGCGACGAGGCCCTCTCCCGCGCACGCGTGGCGCTCGACTGGGAAGGGCAGTTTGCGTTGGCGATTGACGGCAAGCACGCCCGCGAGCGTTACGCGCAGACCCGCGTTTGCGATCCTGCGGACGCCGATCACTGCTCCATGTGCGGGCGCGCCTTCTGCGCAATCCGCACGACGCGGCGTATCCGGGAGAAGAACGCTTCAGGCAGATAGGCTGTTAGATTGTTAGACTACTAGGAAAGGCGTGAAATTCCGCCCAATTTCGATGAAGTCATCTGCGATACCTGAATTCCATTTTCTTGTATTTTCACCTAACAGCCTAATAGCCTAACAGTCTAACAGCCTCGGAGAATTTCCCGTGAAAGACACACACCGCAGTCCGCTTGATGAATTGCTTGAAATCATGCGCCGGCTGCGCGCGCCCGGCGGCTGTCCCTGGGATCGAGAGCAGACGCTCGATACCCTGAAGCCGTTTCTGATCGAAGAGTGCTACGAAGTGCTCGATGCCATCGAGTCTGGCGATCCCGCCCGCCATAAGGAGGAGCTCGGCGATGTGTTGTTGCAGGTGGTTTTTCAGGCCCAGCTGCGCACGGAGGCGGGGCAGTTCGAATTCGATGATGTTGCGCGGCAGCTTGCCGAAAAACTGATCCGTCGTCATCCGCATGTTTTTTCCGGCGACAAGGTTGCCGACAGCGCGGACGTGCTGCGCAACTGGGAGAAAATCAAGGCCGTCGAAAAGCACGGCGAGCGCAAGTCGGCGGTGGACGGCGTGCCGCGCCATCTGCCGTCGCTGATGAAGGCGCATCAGGTGCAGACCCGCGCGGCGCGGGTGGGTTTTGACTGGTCGGCGATGCACGACGTAGTGGCCAAGATTGACGAAGAGCTGGCCGAGGTCAAGGCGGCGCTGGCTTCCGGGGACCGCGAGCATGTGGCCGAAGAGATTGGCGACCTGCTGTTCTCGGTGGTCAATCTGAGCCGCTTTCAGAAGCTGCAGGCTGAAGAGTTACTGACCGCCACCGTCGCCAAATTTGTGAGACGTTTCCACGCCGTCGAGAGTCGTCTGCAAGCCCGGTCCCGGCGCATGGAAGACTGCACGCTCGCCGAAATGGATATCGAGTGGAATGCGGTGAAGTCGGAAGAACGACAGGCGTCAAGGCCTGCCCGGCCTGCATCGTGATATCAACGCTCGATTGATTCCAGTGCCCGGCGCACTTCGGCGATCAAAAAGTCCGGGGTTGACGCGCCTGCGGTGAGCGCGATGGTGCGGAAAGACCGCAGCGCGGCGGGATCCAGATCGGCGGCGGTTTGCACATGAAAGGTGGGTTTGTCGCGCCGCGCCAGCTCCACCAGTCGCAGGGTGTTGGCGCTGGAACGGCCGCCAACAACCACCACGGCGTCTGCCTCGCGCGTCAGCCGTCCAAGTTCCGCCTGCCGCTCGCGCGTGGCGGCGCAGATTGTATCGAGCACCACGGCGCCGGGGTAGCGTTGCAGGATTGCCGACGCCACGGTTTCGTAAACATCTACAAACTCTGTGGACTGCGCCACAAGACAGACGGGATTGAGGTTGGCGGGCAGGCTGGCTACTTCGGCAGGGGTTTGGACTACATGCCCGCGTCCCTCGGCAAACCCCAGCAATCCGAGGACCTCGGCGTGATCGGGATCGCCAAAAATCACAGTGCTAAAGCCGCGGCCGGCGTGTTTACGGATCAACCCCTGAATGCGCGCCACGTCGCGGCAGGTGGCGTCGGTCAGGCGCACTGGCAGGGCTGCCAGCCAGGCGCGGCGGGCGGGCGGGATGCCGTGGGCGCGAATCATCAGCGTGCCATCGCGGAGCGCGGCGGGATCGTCCGTCTCATGGATGCCCTCGGCGCGCAAACAGGCCAGCATCTGCTCGTTATGGATCAGCGGCCCGTCGGTATGCACCGGACCGCCAGTCTGGTGCGCCAGACGGCGGGCCTTGTCCACGGCCTGTTGGACGCCCCAGCAAAATCCGGCAGACTGAGCAGTGAGCACGCGCATGGGTGAATTGTAGCAGAAATTCAGAAGCCGGAGCGCAGGCCGCAGAATAATGCGATCTATCTGCCGAAGAGCGTTTACGGTATCAGGAGGTAAAGCCCGGCCATGACGGCCAGTATCTGCACTGCGGTATTAAAACTTTTTTCCGGGATATGGCGGGCCAGGCGGATTCCGATCAGGGCGCCGGTAATTACGAGCGGCGCCAGAATCAGATTGAACCAGAGCGAAGCGGGATTGATCAGCGTCAGGCTCGCGCTAAAGGGAACCTTGAAAAGATTAAGCAGCAGAAAATACCACGCTCCGGTGCCGATGAATTCCGACTTCGGCAGCCGCATCGCCAGCAGGTAAATCACCATGATCGGCCCGGCCGCGTTGGCCATCATGGTTGTCACGCCGGCCGCGAAGCCCATCAGAACCGGAAACCACCAGCCCTGCGGAATGCGGATGTCCAGCCCCATCCGGCGCATTCTCCACCAGTTCAGCGCGATCATGGTCAGAACGATAGCGCCGATGATCGGTCGAAGCTGGCGGTCATTGACCAAATCCAATGCGAGCCATCCGACGATCACGCCTGCGACCGCGCATGGAATCAGGCGCATCAAGTGGAGCCATACCGCATGCCGGCGATAAAACCACACGGCGAATAGATCGCCCAGAATCAGCATCGGCAGAATCACGCCGGTGGATGCCTTGGCAGGAATAACCGCCGCCGTCATGAGGATGCTCAGGATGCCTATGCCGGGAATGCCGGTCTTCGAAATCCCGATTCCAAATGCTGCCAGAGCCATGATGGCCCACGCCCCCCAGGAAAGATCGCTCATACAAGGCGGCCGGTCACTTGATTTTACTCGGCGTCTTAACCAGTGAATGCTGGGTGTGTGAAACCCCCTGCTTTTTATTGCGGAGCGGCCACGGGTCAAGAATGGTGGCATCCAGTTCGGGTATTGCGTCAATACGTCCGGCGAGATAGTCAGCCACGCGATCTTTTAAGGTTGCCAGGCGGGCCATCAGCCCGCCGTAACGGTGCTCGAGCACTTCCCATCCGAATGGTTTATTTGTTTCCATCCAGAGGGCACGGTGGTGTTTCCATAAGGCATCCACTGCCGCGCGGGCAGCCTGTACATCACCTGCGAGCAGTCGCTGCAGGGTGGCGCGATTGCCGGCCAGATAGGCGGCCGCCAACTGGCGTCGCAAATCCACTTTGAAGGAGAGGGCTCTGGTAATCAGCGCCGGATAGGTTAAGCGTCCGGCGAGTCCGCCGGCGCGGGCTGCGGACGAAAGCTCCTCATTCAGCGCGCGGTAGTGTGCCGCCAGAGGCATGTTTTCCACCTGCTTGTCGAGTAATGGCAGCAGCGGATCCTGCCACAATAGCCCTTTGGCCGTATTGGCCCAACTCAGGTGCGGCTTTTTGACAGCGGGAATGTCGTTCATATCCACAGCCCTGATCCAGGGGGCCATATCGCAGCCGCAGCTGGCGCGAAAGCGCGTCGCGGTGCGGGCAAGATCGGCGTGTTCATCGAAAGCCAGTTCGCAGAAATACTGGATGCCGGGCAGGGCGCTGAAGTAATCGCATTCGGTTCCGTCGTCGCCCCACATTGTCATGAAGACCTCTTTCAAGCCCTCGCGCCGCGAGGCTGTCATGCAGGCCGATACGGCGGTGAAGCTCCAGTGCAGCGCGCACCACTGGGTGTTCCAAGTCCAGATGCCGCCGCCCATGATCGGTTCCGATCCCAGCTTGCGATGGAAGGCAATCATTTTCTGATAGAACTCCGGGTTGTCATGGTAGTAATCCCAGTAGACCAGCTGGACATCGCGCGGAATACGCTTGACCACGTCCGCCGGAATTTTCCATTTGAGGTCGTAATACGCGTGTGTTTTTGATCCGGGGCGGAAATACATGTCGCTCCAAATCATCGGCAAAAGCCCTTCCTGCCGGCAGATGGACTGCACCTCGGCGAGGTGCTCGTTCATGATGTCAAACGGGCGGCGGGCCCCATTTTTCTTCTTGTAGGCGCCTGTGCCGAGGCCGTGCGCCTCGTCCATGCCCAGATGGATGCGGCGCGACCTGAACGGCGCGCTGGCAGCGCGGATCAATTTGCGGATGAAAGCGTAGGTGCGTTTTTCGCCGGCGAGCAGGATGCCTGCCGTATCGCGCAGCGGCGCATAGGCATCCCATTGCAGCACCTGCTCCATATGGCCGAGGGCCTGGATGCAGGGAATCATCTCGATGCCCAGGTCATACGCGTAATCGTCAATCGCGGTCAATTCCTGACTGGTATAGCGACCGCGCAGGTAGCCAAAAAACGGTTCGCCCGGTACTTCATAGGTATCCTCGGCATACAGCATGATCATGTTGACGCCCATCAGCGCCACGCGCCGCATGAAGGCCTGAATGGCTTCGGGGAGCATGACGGCATTACGGCTGCAATCGAGCATCAGCCCGCGCATGGTGATGGAAGCCGCATCCTTGACGTTCAGGCTCGCCAGATCTTTGGGCTGTTCTGAAAGCAGGCGCCCCAGTGCCCGGAAGGCGCAGGCAACGCTACCGTAGGAAATTCTGATGGCGCCGGGCGTGGTGACGATGGAAAATCCATCCGGGCCGCAGGCGGCATCACGCTTGAAAATCACCGGCACAGCGCCCGCTGTCTTCCGGAAGCGGAGCGGATGGTCGGCCATCAGCGCAGCCATGCCGCGCTTTAATTCGGCGGGCAGGCGGACAGCGGAAAACACAGGCAAGCTTTTGGACGCGGATGACAAGGAAGGGGTTTTTCTCATGAATCAACTTTCTGGTGTTAGCAGGCTGCCCGGATTCGATTTTCAGAATTCTAATAATCACGCACGGAGGAGCCGCCATTTTCGCCATGCCGCCGCGCTGGTGCAGTATAGAAATCGCGGATCACAAACGCCAGACGGAACTGGCGCATGGCCGCAGGCGGAAATTCTCACAGCCGGTAGAGGCGGCGGGCGTTGTCGTGCATGATTAGCTGCCGCTCGCGCGGGGAGAGGTTGGCGTCATAGTAGAGGCCGATCTGACCGGCGGGGCTGAGCAGTATCTGATCGCTGCCGAAAAGCACCCGTTCGGGGCCGAGAATATCAATGCCTTCCCGCAGGCGGTGATGCGTGGTGCGACTGAAACAATACTCCACGCAGATGTTGGGCGTATTTTTGACGGCGCGGGCCCACTCCGGCTCAGCGCCGTGGGCATGCACGATTGTGAGCGAAGGATTGGCGCGCGCCAGTTCGATCTCGGCTTCCACATCGGCGTCGCCCATGTGCGGCATGAAAAGCACGGGCTTGCCGCGTCTGGCGATCTCGGTCATCAGGGCCCTGACCTGCGGTGAACCTGTGGGGCAGGCGATGTGACTCAGTTCTATTTCGACGGCTGCAAAATCCGGGCGGGATAAATAGCGGTCCATCTCCGCGCAGGAAAGATCCAAATGCCAGGGGTCCAGCTCGACCATGCCATACAATCCGGGATGACCTTCAATGGCCCCCGCGATTTTGCGGTTGCCGCTGGCTACATCGTACCGGAGACTTTCCGCCGACGAAAGAATGCTGCGGGTTATTCCGAGGCGACGCATGCGTTCCAGCATGCCCGCAGGATTGTGATCCTCCTGGCGCACGGGAATCGCGAAACATCCGAGGTGGGAATGGATGTCAATGACCGGCTGGTCGAATGAAAGCGGCTCAAGCGAAGCCAGTGACGGGGTATCGGCAAACATGGTTGCAGGTAGTCCCAGCAACTGCATGGCGGTGCCGCCGAGAATGGCCTGCTTCTGGGCGTCCGGGATGCGGGCTTCGAGCACCTGGTTCAGGGACTTTTGCATCGGGTGCCAGGGTGCGGCGGACCCATAGAGCAGGCGGTTGTAACCCACGGCGTCGGCTATCTGTTCGACCGAATTGATCGTGGCGAGGAAGGAAGTGTCGGCGTAGATCTGCCGGTGGTCCTTCATGAGCGCGAGCACTTCAGGCAGGGTGCTGTAGTAGGCCTCGGCAAAAATCAGCGGAATTTCCAGCCCGTCTGTAGCTTCGGCCAGAGCGCGGGCGGTATCCCACTCCCCGCCGAGTTCTGAGACAGAGGCGATGATGATGGCTTTACGGCTGGCGAGATAGCTGACGATATCGCGGAAGGCTCTGGACGTTGGCGACCACCCCTGAGTGCGCGGGAAGAAACGGAAAAGGCGGATGCCTTCGGACAGGCACCGGTCAACATCCGCCTGCCAGATAAACGAATCGCGCGGGTTGACCACGGCCACCGGGGAGAGGTTCGGGAAATGGCGGCAGGCTTCGATGGTTGCCGTGTTGCCGAGCGGAGCAAAGTAATCTACACCCAGCCGGGAACAGGTAAATGCCAGCGCTACCTGATGCGCAGTCAGCGAGGCCGACAAAGCCGCCGGCTCATAACGCGGATCGGAATTCACCCGTAACCCGAAAACCGTGTTGATGTCAATTACAGGTGTGACGGTACCCCGGAGTGTTGCGTGCATGGGAAGAAAAATGTCAGAATAGCGCCGGAAATGCAAACACGACATTTTCGAAGGTGACGTTTCGGGCTTGTTACAGCATTTTTATCACGCCATACTTCCTTAAAGACAAGCCGGACTAGCTCCGCTAGCCGGCACGGGAGCACGCCAGCATGAATAAACCGTTACGATTAGCCATTGTAGGCGCGGGGTTACGCAGCACAATTCTTACTGAAACAGTTTTGATGCATGCGCCATGGATCACGATCTGCGGAATCGCGGACCGGGTACAGGCCCGTGCCGAACTGTATCGCGACCGTTTCGGTTTATTAGACGTGCCGTGCCATGCTGATCCGGGAAGGATGCTCGATGAGACCGCTCCCGATGCGGTCGCAATTTTCACACCCGACGACCAGCATGTTGAGCCGGCGTGCATGGCGTTGAAGCGTGGCATCCACGTTTACTGCGAAAAGCCGCTGGCCACCACGCTGGCTGATTGCGACACCATTATTGAGGCAGCCCGGCACACGACGGCCGTGTTTTACATGGGCTTCAACCTGCGGCACATGCCGCTGATCCGCACGGCCCGTGAATTGATCGCCGATGGTGAGATTGGCGAGATTCTGACTTTGGAAATGAACGAGCACTACGCGGGCGGGCGCACTTATTTCCGCCGGTGGAACCGGCTTTTGGCCCGCAGCGGCGGCCTCTGGGTGACCAAGGCCACGCACGACTTTGACGCTATGCGCTGGATGGTCGGTCGTGAACCGGAATCGTTGTACGCCATCGGCGGGCGGCGTTATCTGGCGGCTACTCCGCCGGGCGCCGCGCGCTGCAGCGAGTGCGATCGCGTTTTCGAATGCCCGGAGTACCAGCCGCCCGGAACGCTGGGCTGGGACGAACGCTCTGACGACCCGCGCGTAGTGGCCTACTGGCAACGGTGGCAGGAGCTGGGGGCTGACAGCGGGTACCTGCCGCTGGATGCCTGTCTGTTTGGATCGCAGACCGACACCATTGAGCACGGCATGGCCAGCGTGCGGTTCGCCGGCGACGTGTGCGCAACCTACACGCTGAACGTGATCGCCCCCGGCGGATCGAGCGGCCGGTGGCTGCGCGCCAGCGGCACGCAGGGCGCGCTGCTGGTTGATCCAGCATCACAGACCGTGGTGGTTTATAATCGCAACGGAAAACCCAAACGCACCTATGACGTGAGTGACTTGTCCTCAGGTTCGCACGGTGGTGGAGACCGGGCGATCATGTGGGATTTTGCGTCCGCCTGCCGTACCGGGAAAAAACCCGAGGCCAGCTGGGCCGACGGGCGGGCGGCGGTAGTTATGGGGCTGGCGGCGACGCGCAGCATGGCTTCGGGGCAGGCCATCAAGTTTTCAGAGATGCACGCCGGAGCTTGAACGGCGTTACGTCATGTAATGAATACGGCGCGCGTTCTCGCTAAGCTGCGAGGCGTTATGCGCGTCGCCGGCGTCCAGATTTGCGCTCATAAAAACCGGCGGGATGAAGCCCGCCGACACAATCCGCGCCACCACCTCTGATACCAGGGCGTTGACGATGGCGATGCCTGTAAGTGACGACAGGGGTCCCACTTTTTGGGCGAACCCCGGCACTGCCACGGCGGCATCGCCATAAGGAGCGCCGTTGTCGATCACCACTTCGCAAAGATCGGCGAGTTTTTTTCCGGATGCGTGCCGGCTATCCACCCCCCCGGGTGTAGGCCAGCGCCGTGATCCCGGTCGTATGGATGCCCTTGGCTTTCGCCGCCAGCGCCATGTCAATCACCACGGCGTTGCGACCAGATGTTGAAGCGATCAGCAACACGTCGCCTGTCGCAGCCGGCGACTCCTCCAGCAGCTCCGTGCCGATTCCGGGAATCCTTTCGAAGCGTGAAGTTTGCGTCATGGGCCGGACCGACAGATTCATGCCGTGGGGATAGATGGGATTGACCAGCATCAAGCCGCCGGTGCGGTAGACCAGTTCTTCGGTGAGAATGAAAGAGTGCGTGGCGCCGAACGAAAAGATGCTGCGTCCGCTTCGGATGGCATCCACGAGCAGGCCCGCCGCCACTCCTATCGGCTCCTGTTGTGACGCGGCCACCCGTGCCAGCGCCGCCGCTGCTTCCTTGAAATAAACTTCCGCAGACATAGATCCCCTCAAGCTTTGCGCTAGTATCCCAACTTCTGGTAACGCTCTCTGTTTTTGTCGTACACCGCCTGGCCACCCTCACGGTTGACGCTCATGAAGACCGATGCTGGCGTACCACGGGCCGCCATCTTCTCCATCGCCAGGCCTCAGATTAACCAGCCGCCAACCGTCATGGAGACGCCCGAGACCGGCATTAGATCAAAATCGTAACCCGCAATAGAGACCGCTGCGTCGCCAAAGGGGGCCCCGTTGTCAATTACCACGTCCACCACGTCGGCCAGCTTCTTGCCAGAAGGATGCGCCGAAGTCACCTTTGCCGTGTAGGCCAGAGAGGTAAACCCGATTGTCTTAATGCCCAATTCCCGGCAGGCTATGGCAATTTCGACTGGGCGGACGTTCCGGCCTGAGACCGAACCCACTGCTACCAGATCGCCCGGACGGAGATTGCCGGCCCGCAGTGCGAACCTGACAGATTCAATTTCGCGGTCGAAGTTCAGCGGCTGAGGCCGGTTTTTCAGACAATCCGGGACGGGGTCGTTGATGGTGAAAGAAAACGACAGCGCCTGCAGGATCGCGTAAGGGCTGCGGCCCACACCAAGTTCAGAACCAGCGGGAACAATCTCGGGACTTCTTACTGTGGCAAAGGCCTCGGCCTGCCCTTCCACGTCATCAACAACGCATCGCACTTGCTACCGCCGCTGTCCAACGCCAATAAATATTCCATATCCTGTCGTTTCACAGGGCAGCGGTACGGGGTGGTAAGCGTCAGGGCTGGCGCTCAAAGCACCAGCGCGGCGAAAACGGGATACCCTTTGAGCTGCTTGCGACCGGGCAGCTCTTTGAGTTCGATCAGAAAATCTATTTCCGCCACCTTGCCGCCGGCACGTTCGACAAGCCTTGCGGCGGCGGCGGCGGTCCCGCCGGTCGCCAGCAGGTCATCCAGAATTACGACCGTTTCGCCGGAACAGAACGCATCCTGATGAACGGAAAGCGTGGCGCTGCCATATTCCAGATCGTAGCTTTCGTCGTAGGTCTTAAAAGGCAGCTTTCCTTTTTTACGGATCGGGACGAACCCCACGCCCAGGCGGTCGGCGAGCGCTCCGCCAAAGATGAACCCGCGGGCGTCCACGGCGGCGATTTTACCGATTCCGCGGTTCTGGTGGCGGGCGGCAAAGATGTCTATGCACTCCCTGAAAAGTGCGGGATTGCCGAGAATTGGCGCGATGTCAAAGAAAAGAATGCCGGGTTTTGGAAAATCCGGGATTCCACGAACAGCGGCGGCGAGACGTGAACTCATACGGCAAGCTCCTTTTGTTGACGATGTGGTTTTACGCTAGCACAAGCGGCGCCAAATTAATGATTACCGCACAACGTATTGCGAGACAACGATTAGAACCGAAAATGGCGGGAACGACGGGGCTCAAACCCTAGCTCGACACCCACCCTGAAAGCCTGAATAATGGTGAACATCCCTTTGAAAGTCAAGGAATTCCCGGCATAAACGAAGTTCTTCCTGCAACAGCCTGCTGATCGCCGATTTTGCTCCATGCATGCGGGGCGTTATTCCGCGATGCACAGCGACCGGACGGACGGGGCTTGCTCTCGATCTGCGCGCCGCACTGGTTACAGACCACCCTTAACGGCACACAGTCAGGCTGTTGCACCTGGCATTCAAGCGCCGTCACGTCTTTCTATAGATGCATGCTTTTTCGCACCGACTGATCGTTGTCTGCCTTTAGTACAGCGGTCAGGTCCATGCCGAACTTGATGCCAGAGTGATGATCGTGGGGTGTCGATCACTCGCATATGATCCGATCCGATTTGATATTTCTGATCTTCCATGATGCCCATAAAGAGAAGCATCCCATCCCGCTTCGCGAACATTCTGCTCAGGATCTTGATCCCGCCTGTTCGACCACGGCCAGCAGTTTTCTCGGGGGAAGCGACCGTGTGTAGCGGGCGCTGGTCCCTTGTTGACGGGCCGCATAGCGGGCGGCAACGTTGATCTTGATGCCGGTATACAGGCTTTTGTCCCGGCATTCGATCAGGTAGAGGAACCACGATCTGGCTGTTTTCCTGTGACCGCCACCGGCAGTTCATCCCAGCTTGTGGTGTAACGGGGGCTCTTGTGCTCCTGCTTCATCCGCCACGGCTGTCCGAACCCCTCTGCGGCGGAATGCACGGTTCGCCGCCCCAGTTTGCGATTGATGTCATCCATGGCAATCATCAGCGATGCGCTTTTCCCGTCTTCCGGCAGGCTGAATAGGTCCTTCTGAATTCCTGATTCAGGCACGATTTCGGTGAGGATGACACCTGCTTTCTGATAACGAAAGCCGGGGCGGAAGATGGCCCTGACGCCACCGGTGGCGGCCCGGGTCAGCCGGAGCGTGTCATTTGTGGGTGGCAGTGAAATCGTGATGCTGTTGCTGTAGTGCGGCTCTGTCTCGCTGACGTGGTTGGTTAGGATGTAAACCTGTACGGAGCCTGCACAGGAGCCCTGGTTGCGGAGTTTCCCGGCGGCCAGGCTCGTGTAGAGGGCCACCGATTCCTCCAGGCTTTTCAAGTCGCTGACCGGTGTCCCGAATGACCTTGAGTTGACGATCTGCTTTCTGGGCGGGCTGATTTCCTCCATCTCGATGCAGGCCGTGCCGTTCAGTTCACGATTGGTCTTCTCCAGCACGACCGAATAACATGACCGCAGCCTGCCCGGGTCAGCCAGCTTGAGATCCATGACCGAATGAATCCCGGTTGCGGACAGTCTTTGCGCCAGCTTCTGCCCGATGCCCCAGACTTCACCGGTTTCCAGCTTGCCGAACCAGCCGTCGATCCGGGCGGGCGGCATGGCATTGAGATTGCACACCCCGTTGAATTGCGGATTGTCCTTGGCCAGGTGGTTGGAGAGTTTGGCCAGGGTCTTGGTTGCGGCAATTCCGACGCAAACCGGCAACCCGGTCCATTGCAGGACCTTTTGCCTGATCGTCTGTCCAAGCTTTTCCATTCCAGCCGCTTCCATGCCGGTCAGGTCCAGGAAGCATTCGTCAATCGAGTAGACCTCCTGGCGGGGGCTGAACTGGGCAAGGATGTTCATGACCCGGTTGCTCATGTCGGCGTACAGGGCATAGTTGGATGAAAAGGCGGTGAGTCCCTGCCGTGCCGCCAGCGGCTTTATCTGAAACCATGGCACACCCATCTTGACGCCTAGGGCTTTTGCCTCGCTGGACCGGGACACCACGCAGCCATCGTTGTTGGATAGCACGACAACCGGCTTGCCGGCCAGTTTTGGGCAGAACACACGTTCGCAATTGACGTAGAAACTGTTGCAGTCAACCAACGCTATGGTCCTGCAGTTCATTTGTATTTGCGGATGGAGGCTGTGACAACGCCCCATATCTCGATGTTCATACCCTCACGGATCGGGATGGTGGCGTGCTTACTGTTGGCTGGCACAAGGCTCATCTGCCCGTCCTTGTCACACCCGAGGGTCTTGACCGTGAACTCCCCGTCCACCACGGCCACCACGATGCAACCCCGGCGGGGTGTGATGGATCTGTCCACCACAAGCACATCATTGTCGAGGATGCCTGCGTCAATCATCGAGTCGCCCTTCACACGCACGAAGAAGGTGGCAGCGTCATGCTGGATCAGGAATTCATTCAGATCGAGCCGCTTCTCAACATGGCTATCCGCAGGTGATGGGAAACCGGCGGCAACCCTTGAAAGGAACAGCGGTCGATCCCGACCAGGCGCATCCGGGGTGGACTGGTCAACGGAGGTGCTGTCGGCCGTGGTCGAAGCCAAGGAGTTACCGATGCTTTGTGTACGCCTGGAACGCTGTTTGTCGGGCATGCCATCATTTTATCATCAAACGAGGCATTGATGCACCAAATGGACGACCCAAATGGCTGATGCTTGGTTCAGGTTATTACGAATTCCACATTATTCATGCCGTGTTGCGTCGTTCCGATGTTTTCAGCCGGGTGATCAACTCCTGCACCTTTTTTTCGATGATCGACAGAGCTTCATCAGGCTCGACCGCCCAGAGGTCTGCGACATGCCAGTATTCGATGCGGTTTACCCAGTTTGGATAACGGCGTTGGATCATGGGCCGGTGCTCATCCTCGTCGAGGGCGATGATGAGGTTGGCGTTCTTGAAATCCGCATCCTGCACCTGCTTGGGGAATCGCGAGGCGGAATCGTCCTGCAGGGTGAGGTGCTTGAGCCTTTTGAGGGCATGCAATGAGATGGGACCTTTGTTGTCCACTCCCAGTTCGGTGGCCACGCCACGGGAGGTCGCCCGGAAGTCAATTGACTCCTGTGCGGTGCATGCGTTGAACAAAATTTCGGCAAATCGGCTCCGGTAGTAGTTCCCGGTGCACAAAAAAAGGACGGTAAACGACATGGGCGAATTATCGGGATTGCCGCCCTGCGGGTCAAGCGGGTCAGCTCAGGTAATCACGGTTGATACGCCAGCCTGCATAGACTCCGGCGATGCTGCCGGTGCCGCTGAGCACGAAAGCGGTTCATAGCCCATGAGCTTTACGATTGCCGCCGCATCATCTTCGCCGGTATGCGAGTCTGCCACCACCCCAATGACCAGCGTCAACAACAATGGCGACCATGAAAAGCGTCAACCAGCCACCTGACAACGTGTGACTGTTGTATAGCATGGCTGCCAGGTAAGCGATGGTTGTATACGGCATGAACAAAAAGCCCAAGAGTGGCCAGAATCGTGTCTCAAATGCACGTCCGAACCAGTCCGAAAACAGAAACACAAAGACCATCAGGACCCGTGGCACGGCCAAGGCGACACCTGCAAATATGCATCCCATCGTTTTTTCTCCTGACGCCCAACGTCCTCAATCGTTACGACGGCTGCCGGGCAGTCCGGCACACCAGAGGTAACCACTGTTTCAACCGGGGATAATGCTAGCAGACGGCAAGTTAATGAGCCGTACAATTCAGCGGCGTAATGACAGTTATTTCTTGAGAACGGCAGCCAACTGTTCGAGCTCCTCAGGTGCCAGCGACTTTGCAAAGTTTTCGTCCGCATCTGCAATTACTTGACGTGCCGAGTCCGGATTGATCAGCGCCTGGCGCAGATTACTCACCTCGTCAGGCATCAGGTCAACTTTCGTCCCGTTTTGCTTGATGATGGAGCATATCCCGGTTTCCGGGCACAGTTGAATGTTCAGTTTGTCCATATGTTCTCCTTGTTTGCCAGGCGCATTGTCCGGTTTCAGCCCGATGTCTCCATGGGTTGATGCTGCGCCGATTCCAGTGGGGAGTCAAGGACATGTGTATTGGATGGGCGGGAGACGGTCGCTTGTCTGTTTGCTGGTTTGATGACGTGGACGGGGCACGATTCGGCGAGCATGGTACTGCCCTATGCGTTAGCGATTCAGCAGGCGGATGTCTTCGCCGAGTTCGGGAAGGTACGCTGAAGCCTGGACAAATCCGGACAGTTCCTTAATACCATGCCATTTCATTGCGAAAATGGCGGGAGCGACGGGGCTCGAACCCGCAACAACCAGATCGACAGTCTGGGACTCTAACCAATTGAGCTACGCCCCCCTGAGCAGCGCAGAATCCTGCCACACTCCAGACCAATTCGCAAGCGGTTTTATCCTAGAGTGTCGCTGCAGCGCGCTTGGCTTCCGGACTCGCGGGGTATTGTTGAGCCAATCGCTTGCGGAAGAGGTCAGCGCGTGGATCGCGCAATTCATCCAGTACTGCCACGACGCCTGCCAGTGCCGCCGGCTGAAAATCCTTCAGGTCGCTGAAGAGCGTGATCACGCGGAGGTAATCAATCAGGGCTTCTTCGCGCTGGCCGCCTGCCCGATTTACATCGGCCTTCATCAGACGCCCGGCGCAGGATAAATCGCGGGCAGGTGATGCAACCGCTTCGTCCAGGGCCTTGCTGAGCGTTGCTTCGCGCTTGAGCGCCAACAGCGACTGCCAATACAGGCGCCGGTTTGCCGTCGGAATATTGGCCGGGTCGGCATCCTTAAACTGATCCTCCATCATGCTTGCGGCCTTGGCGTAGTTTTTATTCACGAAGTACGCCTCCGCCAGACAGCCCGCAGCTTCCTGCTCGATCTTGGTCATTCGATAGCTGGCAATCAGCACTTCCAGAATGGGGATGGCTTCGCTCCCCTGACCCTTCTCGACTAACTTGATAGCCTTGTCCAGATCGGCGGGGCGGTCCAGCTGAATGTCGGCGACATCGGTTTTGGCGACAGGGATGATCCCTTGTCCAGTATCAATGCGGAATTCCCGTGTGCTTGCCCGCCATTCGATTGAGCGGAACTCAATAACCTTGCCATTGGTAAGCGTCACCTGATTGACGGCCATGGATAACAGCGGCCACCCGGTTCCGAGCAGCAGCACTGCCCCGGTAGCGATGAACGTGGACGGGAACACGAAGCGTGAATGGTTCACAAGCTTTTCTCCTTCTGCGAAAAAGTTACGGTTTTGCGGCTGGTTTGTTGGTTGCCGCCGCCGGGGCTTCCGGACTGATTTCAACGCTGATGCCGCGGGCGCGCAGCTCGGCACGCCAGGCCCGGGCGCGCTCCGCTTCCGGGCCGTCAGGGAACATCCGGAGATATGTCTCGCAGTCTTCCATGGCATCTCCAAGTTGATTCAGTTCGCGTAGCAGCGGAACCACCTTTCTGAAGGCAGTATTCATGTAAGGCACGGCTTTGACGCGATTCGGGTCAGTCAACAAAAGCACGCGTTGATAAGACGCTACCGCATCCTGCTTGCGGCCCTGCTGGAGCTGGAGTGCGGCGGTTTCGAGGTCGGCGCGTACTTTCATGTCGGGCTCCTTCGTGAAACGCCGGGCCTGATTGAGTGCGCGACTGGCTTTTGTAAAGCTGGCTGCGCGCTCCGCCTCGGGTTGCGTGGCGGCGAGAGCGGCATAGGACTGGCTCAGCAGGAAATTTCCTTCCACAATGAATGATGAATTCGAATATTTCTGGAACAGCTGTTCCAGCGACTGAGCGGACTCAAGGTGGTTGCTTTGCGCTGTACAAGCCTTGCTCAGGCCCATCATGGACATTTGCCAAACCGAGCGAGCGGCGCTGTTTGTGTCGGACGCTGCCAGCGTGGTGGCCTGCCGGTAAGCGCGCCCCGCTGTCTTGGACTGGCCGATTTTATACATCTCGTCGCCAACCATCATAAACTGATTGGCGCTGTAAAGTTTCGGGCTGGCGAACATTTCCTCAAAAACCTTCACCGCATCGTCTGCCCGTCCCAGGTCCAGCAGGCTTTGGCCGCGCGCAAAAATGATATTGCGAGCCTGCGGCGCGTCCGGGAAGTCACGTTTTAGTTGCTCGTAGGCTGTATTGGCTTCAGCAGGCTTGCCAAGCAGATAGTAGAGCGTTCCCATGCTGCTCAGGGCGGTTGGGCCCAGTTCTGATTTCGGGAATTGTTTTATGAGTTGCTGGTAGCTTTCGATCGCCTGAGTGCGGAAGGCTGTGACTTGATCGGGTGGTTCACGTAGTGCGGCGTAGGTGTAGGCCTTCCAGAACAAGGCCCGCTCGAGGCTTTTTTGGTTGCGGGCGGTTTCCTCCACTGTGCGGTTGGGCTTGGCGCCGTCTTCGCTGACGGCTTTGATTACGCCGGTATATTCCTCGATGGCCGGTCCCGTCTGCCCGGCCAGACGGCAGGCATCGGCCAGACGCATGCGTCCGGTATTCTGATCGGCGCCAGGCGAAACTTCAGCGATGTAACGCCTCAGGATTGGGATGGCATTGGATGATTGATCGAGGCGGATATAAACGCCGGCCAGCTGATTGAGCGATTCGACGTAGACCCGTTCGCGCGGAAATTGCTCGACCACCTGTTTGTAGTATGGAAGAGCTTCGGCGTACTGCTCGTCGCGCATGCGGGCGCTGCCGAGATTGTAAATCGTCACCGCTGTCCGCGCATGGGTGGGGAAATTATGCATGAAAAGACTGTAAACCTGACCGGCATGCAGCTTGTCTTTGCGCTCGTCATAGAGGTTGGCTACGTCCAGCAGAGCTATGCCGGCTTCGTTGCTCACATTTTTCCGGCTGCTGCAGCTTTCAGCCAGATACTCCGTGATTACGCGGGCGT
Organism: bacterium; assembly: GCA_037137675.1. Classification (GTDB taxonomy): domain Bacteria; phylum Verrucomicrobiota; class Kiritimatiellia; order CAIKKV01; family CAIYGI01; genus CAIYGI01. The sequence continues at coordinate 20,724 of JBAXJV010000008.1, forward strand.
AACATTCGTCGTTCTGCTCGATGTAACAATGCGCCAGCTTGCCCAGCGCGCCGGGCACGCCGGCCTGGGACGGGAAACTGTTCAGCAGGTCAATGTATAGCTTGGCAGCGCCGGCGTAGTCCTGCTCGTCGTACATCTGTTGCGCTTCGCGAAGCTGGACGGTGAACATCGGCCCCAGATCTACTGCGGGCTTTTTGACGCGGAGCCCTTTGGATTGGCAGTAATCAACCAGCGTGTCCATGCGCCGTCCGGCTTCGGGGGCCCAGCGGCTGGCCAGATATTTGGTGTAAACCAGATAGTATTGCTTGAGCGCGGTAGTCAGCAGTTTGGCGCCATTTTCTTTATCCCCGGCGTCGAAGGCCTTGCGGCCATCGTCATCATTGAGTTCGCCAAGCAGGAAGCGGCATTCGGCCATGGGGCTATACTTGAGCGAAATCTTCTCTTCGCGCAACTGGTTGTCAATCTCCTGAAGCATTGGCAGGTAGCCGTCAATTAACTCGCGTGCGCCGACGCGGTTGCCTTCCGCCAGCTTGATTGTGGTCAGTATCAAGACTGTCCGGCCGAAGAACAGGTCTGTTCCGCGAAATTGAATATCGCTGCAAAGCTTGCTCGATTCGTCAAAATCCGCCTTGCGCGCCGCACCGCTGTCAGCCACTCCGGCTTTGGCAAGCAGATCGGCCAGCTCGGTTTTGACCATGCGCTCTGCGGTGGGATCGGGCTTGCCCAGCAGCAAATAGCGATACGCCTGAATGGCGCCCTTCGTGTCGTTTTTGATTTGCAACATTTGGGCGTATTCGTAGGCG
>JBAXJV010000009.1:0-20593 GCA_037137675.1 bacterium
CACCGCGCCTGATTACGGTCAAGCAGCAATCCCAGCCCCATAGCAATTGCCAGCTCCATCAGTCCGGCGAAATGGTCCGGACAGTAGTAGCTGCCCGTTGCACGGGCATAGCCTTGTTGATATTGCGGATAGCCCGGCTCCCAGAGCACACATGCATTGCCGAAGGCATAATGGTTTACCAAACCATAGAGGCCCAATAAAACCAGATTCGCAACAATCAACCCGATCAGCCAGCGCATCCGCCGCGCATCAAAGTTCAGTACGATCACGGCACCCAGGATCCACGGGGTCAGCTGCAGCATAAAACTGCGCTCGGCATCCAGCCGGACAGTTGTTGCCAGCGACCGCATCAGTGCATATGCCAAAAACGGGGCCGCCGCCGCCATCAGCCCGAGCGTGAACGAACCCATCCTGACATCGCTGAGCTTAAACCCGCTCAGCGCCAACCGCACGCAGCCCAGCGTCCCGGCGGCGGCAATCGCCGCCACAAACGGCCAGAACCACCAAGCCTCCCATGCTCCAAACAGCCATGGAGCCAACACTACGACCAGAACAACCAGCCCGAAAATCACGGACAAAAGGCGTTCATCCCATGTGGCCATTCTGAACCTTTCTATTTCCTTGCCATGTGTCCGGTGTAATGAACACGCTTTACTGTTCACTGCTTCCGTCGCTTGACCGGCTGCAAGCCCAACTCCAGAACATCCGCCATGCGGGCAACGTAATGCACGGAGATTCCGCGCCGCAGCGGGGCCGGCAGCTCCTCGAAATCTTTGCGGTTTTCAGTGGGCAACAATAATTCCTGAATGCCTGCCCGCCGCGCGGCCAGGGTCTTTTCCTTCACGCCGCCGATCGGCAGCACAAACCCGCTCAGCGTCAGCTCACCGGTCATTGCCAAACGCGGACGCATCGGTCGTCGCGTGGCCAACGAATAGAGGGCCAGCGCCATCGTGATGCCAGCGGAGGGGCCATCCTTCGGCGTCGCCCCCGCCGGCACATGCAGGTGTACAAAGTGCTTTTGAAAGAAATCGCCGGCCTCAGCATCGCCCTCTAATAACTTGCGCACCACGGTATGGGCAATTTCGGACGACTCCACCATCACGGCCCCCAGCTGTCCGGTCTGTTTGAAACCCGGCTGCGGGGCCTCGACGCAGCTCGCCTCAACATGCAACACAACGCCGCCCATGCTGGTCCAGGCAAGCCCTGTGGTCACTCCCGGCAATGGCCTGCTGTAAGGATCGTAGTCGCTGAAGGCCGGCTTATCCAACAGCGTTTTGAGATCTCCGACGCGCACCAAAGGCCGGATTTTCTTGCGGCTGGCGATCTGCATCGCCGTCTTGCGGCAGAGGCGTTTGATCTGGTTTTCCAGCATGCGCACACCAGGCTCACGCGCCCACCCGTTCACAATGTGCGCAAGCACCGTCTTGGGAATCACCAGTTGCTGCGGCGTCAGCCCATGAGCCTTGAGTTGCTTCGGAACCAGATACCGGCTGGCAATCTCCAGCTTCTCATCGAGAATGTAGCCAGCCAGCCGGATTACTTCCATGCGATCGAGCAGGGCCGGCGGGATTGTGTCGGTCGTATTGGCCGTGCAAACAAACAGCACATTCGAAAGGTCGAAACGCACATCCAGGTAGTGATCCTGGAAATCCCGGTTCTGCTCAGGGTCCAGCACTTCGAGCAGTGCCGATGCCGGATCGCCGTGAAAGCTGGCGCCGATTTTATCAATTTCATCCAGCATCAGCACGGGGTTAGCCGTAGCGCAGGACTTGAGTGCTTGCAGAAACTTTCCCGGCAGAGCCCCTATGTAAGTGCGGCGATGGCCTTTGATTTCAGCCTCGTCCCGCATTCCGCCAAGCGAAAACCGGTAGAATTTGCGCCCGACGCTGCGGGCGATGGATTGGCCGATCGAGGTCTTGCCTACGCCCGGCGGGCCGACAAGCAACAGGATCGAACCGGAAATGCGCCCCTTCAGCCGGCCCACGGCCAGGAACTCCAGAATGCGTTGCTTGACGTCATCGAGGCCATAATGATCCGCATCAAGAATGCCACGGGCTTCGGAAATATCCAGACGGTCCTCGCTGAAGATGCCCCACGGCAGAACCGTCAGCCAGTCAAGATAGTTGCGGGTAACCGTGTATTCCGGAGAGGCTTGCTCCAGCACCGCCAGCTTATCCATCTCTTCCTTAACCCGGGCGCGGGCTTCGTCACTCAACTTCAGCTTTTCAATGCGCGCCTGTAACGCATCAGCCTCGGCCGTCTTGCTGTCCTTGGATAGCCCGAGCTCCTTCTTAATCTCCTTAAACTGCTCGCGCAGAAAAAACTCGCGCTGCTGCTTATTCATGCGCTCTTCGATCTGCTTGCTGATCTTTTGCTGCAACCGCGAAATTTCAATCTCGCGCTTCAGCAACAGCAGGACTTTCTCAATCCGATCCCGCACATTCAGCGCCTCTAAAATCTCCTGCAGTTCCGGGCCAGCCGCCGATGTCAACGTCGCCGCCAGGTCCGCCAGCCGTCCGGGCTCCTTGATGTTGGTGCGGCCAAGAAAGAGATTCAACTCCTCCTTGAACAGAGGATTGAGCAATACCAGCTCCTTGATCGCTGTAATCACGGAGAGGGAAAAAGCCTGGAGCTCCTGATTATCCGCCATCTCAGTTTCAACAACGTACTGCGGCGCAACAACAAGAACCGGCGTCTCGCTCACTACCGCTCCGAGGCGAAACCTGTCAATTGCGCCCAGGACAAGCTGCAGCGGCCCTTCGGGATCAGCACGATGAGCCTGCAGCACCTCGGCAATTACGCCCATTTCATACAAGTCCGAAGCCTGTAGTGGAGCGACCGGCGATTTTATCGCAGCATCGGGCGCCACCGGCCGTTTCAGCACCAGTCCGACAAATTTTTCGCCAGCCTTAAAGCGCGCCATCAAGGCGTCGCGCAAAACGGGCTCCTCCACATTCAGAGGCAGCATCATGCGCGGAAAGCCCGGCCGCGAATCCAGCGCAATCACCGGCAAGGTGGCCGGGAAAACAAACCGCGCGGAAACCACGCTGTGCGCCTCATCCACCGGCGGAACCGATGGTACTACTGTCGCATCAGCCACAGGTTTCAATTCGTCCGTTTCTGGTTTCTGTTCATCCATATTCGCAATCCCTCCGTTCGCATCGCGAGACCGCCACGCGTGCTGGTGTCCATTATGCCTCAGACAAGCGCCGCAGGACAAGGTCAGAGGTCGAAAGGATATGAGAAAGGGTTCAGCATCAAGGCTCCGCTTGAGCCGGGAACAGGAAAGCGGCAGGAACGTCCATGCGGTTGGTGAATGAATTGATCCAGCCGGCCGCAGGCAGATTGGTGGCAATTTTTACGAAAGAATTATGCTCCGTTAGATTGGTTGACATCCAGACATCGTAGGCCGTATTGGTGACCCCCTGCCAGTCGAAAACAACGCTGCCTGCTGTGGAGCGTATGTTTCGAACCATCAGCGGGCAGGTCCAATCCAGCCGTGCGACGCCTGAAGTTCCGGCAATCAGCCATGCAAAGTATTCGCCATTTGCCGGCGCGAGCCAGTTCCATACACCCGCTCCGTTTCGCCCTGTGTCCCGGCCGGCTGCGTCCACAACGCGCGCATAACTGCCACCCAGATCGGTTCCGATGTTGTAATAGAGCCCGCTGACGGCGGTGAAGCGATACCAGGCGGCCTCGCCGGCATTCGCAAAAGCGTTGGTAACGGGCTGCCCGATTGCCAGCGCAGAAGTATTGGTTGGCCAGGGGGCCGGAAAGTCCAGATACATATTTGTGAGGCAGGAGGTATCCGGGGCGTGGGAGGGGTCGGTCAGGAAGTCGCGAACAATTTGCATCGGATAGGGGCCACCGAAAAGGACGCCGTGTCCGACGGTGGGGACGATGACGAGATGGCTGTTGGGGAGGTGTCGGGCAACTTCCGCAGCCCAGTTGGTGCCGGTTTGGGTATCGTAGGTGCCGTTGATAACGAGGGTGGGAATGGCGCTGGTGACCGGCAGGGTGAAAGAGGGATCGGCTTGTCCGTCAGGATCAAACAAGCTGGCGTAGTCCACAACTTGCTGCATGAAGTTGAGGTTGAGTTGGCGCAGGAGGGGGGGGAGATCGGCGCAGGCGTTCGAGGCGGCTTCCATGGAGTCGAACGGCAGCACGTCGTGCTTGAATACCAGCATTTGCATCACTTCGCTTGAGACGCCTGGGACAAAGACGTTGGTGTCCGCGTGGATGCCGGTGAACAGTTCGGCGAGGGCGGCGGTTTCGCCGGCAGAGGCGCGATAGGCGATGTTGGGAATACGTTCGCGGATGCCTATGTCGGAAACGGTCATTTGCAGCATATCGGCGTCGAGATAGGCCAGTCCGTCTGTTTTATTAGTAATGCCGGAGTATTGGATGGGGACGGGATGGTTTTGCAGGTTGGTGGCGAGGGTGTAGAAGGTCATCGGGAAGTTTGGATAATAAGCGGAGGCGCGGGGATGGGCGGCGACGTCGGCGAAGAGGGCGTTCAAGGCGTCGTTGCGCATGGGGCCGCGCTGACTTAAGAACGGGATGTTCGGGGCCACAACGCCGTCGAGGATCACGGCGCGGAGCCATTCTGGTTCGCGGCGCATGAGGGTTTGAGCGAGCAAGGTGCCGTAGGATACTCCATGTAGATTGGCATTGGTCAGGGCGAAGACGGCAGCGAGGTCTTCGATGTCGTAGCTGGATTCGAGTGTGTTGAGAACGGAGAGGTCGGCGCCTTGCAGCATGGCGAGGCGGTATTGAAGATCGGCGGGAGTTTCGTTCGTTCGATAGGTCACGTTGGGTTGGGAGCAGTCCACGCCGCGCTGATCGATCAGGTAGACGTCATAATCGTTCGTTAACGTCTTGAGGAAATATTGGTAGGCGCATTGGATTCCGCTGTCGCCGGGGCCGCCGTTGCAGAAGAGCAGCGGCTGAGCGGAAGGATCGGACGAGTTCATGCGGGCGACGGCAATTTTCAGAATGTTGCCGGTTTGATTGGTGCGGTTTTCAGGAACGAAGACGTAGCCGAAATCGGTGTTGGGAAACAAATTGGATTTCTCCGCCAAAGTTGAGGGCCATTGCGCGAAGGGCAGCGCCTGATAAAATGGCGTAGCGTTCGTGTGAATGATGAGCCGCCATGAGCCGGTGTTGGCGCCGTCACGCACGACAGCGACCATCAGCGGCCTGGCGTTGGTGGCGTCAAAGCGATAGGCATGGGCGCGATTGGCCTGACCAATATAGGCGGAGTTGGTGTCATAGATCCAGGCGGTGATGTCGGATTCGGTCGCAAGGTCCACAGTGAATGTCGCGCCGGTGGGCGCGGGGATGGAATACCAGGAGGTCCCGTCACCGGCGATTACGCCGTTGGTGTAAGCACCTGGCAGAAGGGTTGGAATGCTGCCGGCGGATTGGTAATGGACGCCCATGAAGGCCAGCGTTTCAGCGCTGTTGGTTACGCCAACTCGCAGTGCCGAACCTTTGTTGCGGCCGAGTCCGGCGGAGAAAGCGATGTCGTCATTCGTGGCGGACATGACAAAACTTGCCGATGTGGTTAGCAGCAGCAGGTTGTCCTTAATGGAAAGATCCAGCATAGGGAAGGTGAGCAATCCCGGGTAGAGCCATGAAACGTCGCTTGGATAAATATCCGTGGCCCACCAGCGTCCGAGGCGATTGGACCAGACGGCATTATAGGGGGAAATATTTATGGAACGTTCACCGTGCACGCCTGTGTTGGTGACGCCGTAGCTGAAATTTTTGATGATGCAAAGGATGCGTCCGACAGATTGAGTGAACTGGTATTGCGTTGCGTAGGAATTGGTGGGGGTGAACCAGCCGTTGTCGCGATACACCAGCGCCGTGTCGGAAGGGCTACCGGCTTGCGCGTTGAGGTGGGCGATCAGTCCGGTGTCGTTGGTGGCAAAGATGTCGTAGCCGGCATCGGTAACGAACACCCCGCCGGTGGCGAGGGCGATCGTGTCCGGCGGCGCAATCGCTGCGGATGGTGCGCCCGGCTCGCAGGGCACGGGAGGAGCGATGCCGGTTTTTTCCTCGTAAGCCCATTTTAGCGCGCTGTCCACGATCTCCCCGTTGACAGCGGCCTCCGCAGTGTTCCACGAGATGAAGCAGCCGAGTTGGGCTTCGGTCGCAACGCGCATAAGCGTGCGGAAATAGAGCGTCCCGCCGTCATGCCAGCAGATTTTGCCCATGTAATTCAGCCAGGGCGGATCAAGCACAAATCCAATCCCCATGTTCAGAACGCTGTTGAATTGGTCTAGCGGGATGCTGGAATTTTGTTTAACCAGCATGGCATTGAAGGTGTTGTTGGAAATCACGCGGGCGTTTTCGCCCATGCCGCCAGCAAGAATTGTTTTCATGTAACGGGCCATGTCGGTGGCCGTGGAGAGGATGGAGCCGGCGAATTCAAGATTGCAGTATTCCTCAGGACAGCGAGCGCCCCCGCCATAGGGGCGGGCAATACGTTGGAAATCGAAGTCCGCAGAACGCCGGAGCAGCGAATTGGTCATACCCATGCGCTGAAACAGATTTGAACTGGCATAGGCATCTGCCGACATACCGGAAAGGTGTTCGATGGCCAGCCCCAGCATGACAAGCCCGCTGTTGTTATAGGCCCAGGAGGTATTGGTCGGCATGAGGGTGTATTCGTCGGACAGCATCGCTTCGACTTGACCGGACGCAGCGAGATTGGGACGGACAGTGAACCCGCCATTAAAAATGTCGCCCGGCATTCCGGAGTGATGGGTCAGAATCGTGCGCGGCGTGATGACGTTGCCGGCGAACCGTTGATGAATGGAAAAGGACGGCAGGGCGTTGGTGAGCGGCGCATCGAGGTCGAGCAACCCCCTTTCGACGAGCTGCATCGCGGCGATGGCGCCAAAAGTCTTGGAACAGGAACCGATCATGAAGATGGTGTTCTGGTCGGCGGGAATCTCATTTTCACGGTCGGCATAGCCGAAGCCGGTCTCCAAAACGGTGTGGGCACCGTCCACGATCGAAAATCCGCACCCGACAAGATTGTTCGAGGTCATCAGGTTGGTGATAAGCGAAGACACGCGGGCGATGGTGTTAGTGAGGGTGTAGAGGCGCACGCTGTATGGCGTGTCGGAGGCAGACTGGAAAGTTAAGAAATAAAGCCCCGCGTTAGTGATCGCTGACAAATCGGAGGTGTCGGACTGACCGGACAAAGAGCGCAGGTGCGTGTCAAGGTTGCCGGGCGTGACGTAAATATTGTGATAGACGGAGGTGCTGATATCGATCTGGAACAGAGCGACTTCGCCTGCGGCGAGCATTCCGGTGGCGGAAGTTCCGGCTTGAAGAACAGGCAGGTCTTCAATAGCGCGGAAGTCGTAACCGGCGTAATGAAGAATTTCGTACCCGTTGGTCTGGCGGGCTTGCAGCGCAGACACTTCGGAGCTTCCGACGGCAAACGGGTAGGCCAGATTGCCGGACTGAGGCTGAAGCGTAACGCTGCCGCCAAAGCCGTAAATCATCATCACACCATTAGTAATGCGCAGGTTCATGCGGAAGTCGGAGCCGTTGACCCAACGATAATCGCTGGGGCCGAGGTCGGCGACGATCCATGTTTTTGCGGCGCGGTTACTCCATGCGCTTTCGAGCGGAAGCGGAACAAACCGCTCGCCCTGAATCTTGGTTTCGATCCGATCCTGAAAAAAAGCGCGAAGCTTCCAAAAAGTCCTGTTGCCGTCGTTGGTGAAACTAAATTGTCCGCCAGGCGTTCCCGTTGCATCATAAAACCAGCCGTCTTCATGGAGCACCAAATTGGTGATAGTGGTTGGTGTCGCCGACTGGGCGTTGTGTATCCAGACCAGGCCGTTGGTGGTGCCGGCGATGATTTCGTATCCGGCGTCGACGCCTCCGCCGCCGGTGGCGTAGGACCCGGCGATCGCAGCAATCGCGTTGGTGGTTAGCGCACAGACGGGCGTGACGGGCAAAACCAGTTGATTGGTGGGGGCAATCAGGCCGCGTGCTTCTGCGAGCGCCAGTTGCAGGGTTAGACGGGCGATGGGTTGGACAACCGAGTCACCGGGAATACTGTTAAGAACGACGACCCCCAGTTGCTGTCCGGGAATGACCATAATGGAACTGCCATACCCTTCGCAGGCGCCGCCTTTCATGCAGACGCGGTCGGCAGCGTAGGCGAATACTGGATCGGAGACCCGATCCCATCCGAGGCCGACATTCATGGCTTTGTCGTATTGGCGCAAACTGACGCGGTCGGACTGGGATGTCCAAATGGTGTCAATGGAATTTGAGGAGAGCACAGTAACACCGTCGTACGCTCCGTAGTTGAGGAGAAATTTTGTCCAGCGGGCGAGGTCGTTGACGGACGAGTACAGTCCGCCGGAGGCAAAGGCGTTGACATATTCATCAGGCATCAGGACGCCGTTTTTATAGTAGCGGGCGAGTCTTTCGTGCTGGGCGTTATCGAGCGTAAATACGGTATTGGAGAGGCCCATCGGCTGCAAAAGCACGGTGCGCGTAAAATCGCAGAAATTGGTCCCGCCGGAACCGCCCTGCACCACGCCTTCAATCAGGGTAATGCCGTTGTTGTTGTATTCCTCGTAAAACCCCGGCGGGTCCAGAGGATAATCCTGCGCGAACAATTGGAGCACCATGTCGTAATAATTAGTTTGCTGAACAAAAGTTTCAGCGTTTTTGTAATAGGTGCCGGGGATGCCGGACTGGTGGGCAAGCAGGGAGCGGATGCTGATGGATTCGTTGGTGAAGCGCGGCAGCATGGCGAAGGCCGGGATGGTATTAGTAACGTTGTCAGCAATATTCAGCGCGCCACCCTCCTGCAACTTCAGCACACTCATGGCGGCGAACGACTTGGTCATGGAGGCGATGCGATAGAGCGTATCGGCGTCGGCGGGACGTCCTGCTTCGCGGTTGGCCATGCCGAAACCTTGCGCCCAGACGATGTTGGTTCCATCCACCAGCGCAATGCTCAATGCAGGAATCTGCGCCTCCGCCATGATGTTGGTGATGGCGGCGGTGGTTTGGGCGATGGTGTTGGTGAACAAGCAATGCGTCGCCGCCGTGCGCCGCTGCATCGAGATATTGGCCAGCCCCGCAAATCCCCCGTCGACCTGCTCGGTCCAAGACGCTCTGCTGTCCGGCGAATAATAAATGATGGCGCCACGGTAATACCCGCAAGCCGCCCAAACGTTGGTGCCATCGGGCGAATCAATATCCATGGTGAAGTCGGCCACGGAAGACGAGTCCCAGGAATCTCCGTTGTTTTGGGACCAGAAAAGAGTGCTGTCAGTGGCCGTCCAGACGCTTCCGTCCGGCGCCACGCAGATTTCGTTGCCATCCCGATGATCCGCGTTCCGGTGCTTCTGCTCCCAAGTCGCGCCGGCATTGGTCGTGACTATAATATCCTGATGGGCGCCACCGGTGCCCCAAACCGTCTGCGCATCCACGGCCGCCATGCCCAGCAGATGGTCCACATTGGTAATGGCCCCGACCGCTTGCTGGCTCCAAGTCGCGCCACCATTGGTCGTGTGAAATAATCCCGCAAAATCGTCGCCCTGGTTGGGCTGGCCTCCCACCCAGGCCGATTGCGTACCCACGGCCGTGACCGCCTGCAACGCTTGCGTATAGCCGGCTATGCTCACGTTCATCCAGGCGGCGCCGCCGTTGGTCGTATGCAGCACCGTTCCGTTATAGCCGACCACCCACAAGTTTTGCTCATCCACCGCCCAGCACTTACTCAGCTCCGCCGCCGGGATGGAGTTGGAATCGCCCTGGCGCGTCCAGGTCGATCCGTCATCGCCGGAATGATAGATATTTCCGTAGCCGTTGGTTACGTCGCCCACCACCCAGACGTTACTGCCCTTGGACGCCACCCCTTCCAAGAACGTGTAGGGTATCTGGCCAAGCCCCTGACGAAACCAATCCTGGCCGTTCGTGGTGCAGAGAATTGTCGGCCCGCTACCGTCCGGACCGCCCACCGCCCAACCGACAAAGCGTGACTGCGCCTGGCCTGGCATTACGGGCAAACAAATGCATGCCGCTACTACGAGCAAAACCTTGATTGACCTTAATGTGTGGTTCATGAGGAGAATGACACTAGAATGGCGGGAGATTGTCAAGCAAAGGGGAACGGTGTAAGGTTATCGAATGCTTGATTTGTGGCAGCGTCAATTCGGACATCCGGCACAGGTTTCCTTCCGTGCGGGCCCTGGCGGGTTGCCGGTGGTCCTACTTGAGCACGAAGGCGCCGCTGCCGGGATATGTGTTCATGGTGCGCAGGTCCTGCATTACCAGCCGGCCGGAGGCGAGGATGTTTTGTGGCTCAGCCGCGCCAGTTGGTATGAATCCGGCAAGCCTATCCGTGGGGGCATCCCTGTTTGCTGGCCATGGTTTGGCCCCCACCCCACCGATGCCGCCGCGCCCGGACACGGCTTTGCCCGCCTGCGTTTGTGGGAAGTCGTAGACAGCAAGACCGCGCCGGACGGGACCTCCGTCAGCCTGCGATTACAGGACGACGCAGAGACACGCAAAGCCTGGCCTTACGCCTTTGAATTGACGCTGCGCGTTACGCTTTCCGACCACCTGCGCATCGACCTGACCACGCGCAATCGCGGCGCCGAGCCGTTCCGCATCACTCAGGCGCTGCACACTTACCTGGCCGTGCGCGACGTGGCGGCAGTGCGCATCTCAGGACTTGAAGCCACGCCCTTCCTCGACACGGTCAATCACTACACCATCAATCAGGACAACAAGCCGATCACGATTTGCGGCGAAACAGATCGCATCTACACCAACACTGCCGCTGAATGCGTGGTGGACGACCCGCTCTGGCCGCGCCGCCTGCGCATCGGGAAGGTCGGCAGCCGCACCACGGTCGTCTGGAATCCCTGGATCGAAAAATCCCGCCGCATGCCGGATTTTGGTGACGATGAGTATCGCGGCATGCTCTGTGTGGAAACCGCCAACGCCGGACCGGAAGCCATCGCGCTGCCACCCGGCGCCATGCATACAATCACGGCGTTGCTGGCTGCCGAACCACCCGTAACACAAGAAGGATGACAGGCTGAAGGCTGTTAGACTGAAGATAAACTGAAAAACATCAGTGTGCCGATGCAAAATCTGTCCTGCAGTCTAATACCCTACAGTTTATATAGCCACTCCACTTTGCGCCTGTAGCTCAACTGGACAGAGCACTAGACTTCGGATCTAGGGGTTGCAGGTTCGAATCCTGCCAGGCGCGCCATTGCTTGCAGATTAAAACGCCGCCGTTGGCTCCACGCAAGGCCGTTCAATGCTGTAGCGGCTCAGGCGGTCTTTCCACGTATATTAAAGCCCTGCTTGCGTGATCAACACGGGCACGCTAGTATCCCGTTGCAGTACGGCGCAAGTCGCGCCGGGCAGGAGGACTCATGATCAAAGCCATCATTGCGTGTGCGGCATTTGCACTGCTAGGCGCCGGTTGCGCAACGGTCACGATTGAAAAAGTCTCCGGCACCAGGCCTCAGACAGGCTTGCGTTTCTACCGCCCCGAGCCTTACCTGCTGGTCACCGACGACAATAAACAGCTGTCCACCCGCGTCATTTACCTGCCGAACCGTGCCGAAGAATACGTCATTCATCCGCACGTGTTTCTCGCCAAGCAGGAGTTCAACGTCAAATTGCAGGACGGATGGAATCTGGTTGATTTCGGGCATACTTCCGACACTTCGCCGGCCGCGACGCTGGATGCAATCAACGGCACGATTGGAAACTTCACCACTTTAAAGGCCTCTGCGTCCTCCTCCAGCCTGTTGACGCCGGGACTCTACCGCTTCGTCTATCGCGGCGGACGGCTGGCCGGGCTCGAACCTGTGTCACTGTCAATCTCACCGTTACCATCAGACCCACCTCAAAGCATTGCTCCGTAAACACCTTCGCGAAAGGATGACATGGAAATTATTGATGCGTTCTGCGGGATCGGCCCATGGATGAAACGTGACCGGCTGCTGCCATGGCAGCCGGAGGAAACGCTCCAGCTGATGGACCATTTCGGCATTTCGAAGGCGCTGACGCATAGCAACTTCACGGCGGGCAGCGGGGGCGCGTGGTATGGCAACGGGCTACTGGAAGCTTCGGCCAAGGCCAACCCTCGCTTCATACCTGCGTTTACAATCACCCCCTATCCGCATGCCGACTCGCCACAGGTGCGGGATTATCTGGCCGCGATGCGGCAAGCCCAGGCGCGGGCAGTCTGGTTTATGCCGCTATCCATGTACCCGCTGCACGAAATGTACGGAGAGATTCTGGATGCCTGCGTGGCGCATCGCCTGCCCGTACTGTGGCACCGCGACACCACGACGCCGGCGGATGTGACAAAATTACTGGAGAACTGGCCGGAGCTGCGGCTGATTTTGATGGGCTGCGGCTACATGGAGGATACCTGGCTGTACCCTTTGTTAAAGCGCTATCCCGAACTTCGCATTTGCGTGGGGCATTTTTATATTCCGGCGGACGGGCCCCACCGGTTTCTAAAGGAATTTCCGGCCGAGCGGCTCATCTTCGGTTCGGGGCTCCCGTTTTTTTCGCCAGGCGGATTGATCGCGCACCTGGCCTATGCACAAATCAAAGATTCTGAGCGCGCGGCCATCCTGGGTGGCAACATGCGAAAACTGATGGACGAGGTGCGGTTATGAAGATGCCCCTGATCGAGTACGGACGGACTGGCAGAACCCTTGACTTTCCGGTGTTTGACGTGCATGCCCACGTGGGCAACTTTCAGAATGTATGCGCACCGTCGCTGGACAAACAGGTTGCTGAAATGGATCGCGTGGGAATTCAGGTGCAGTTGGTCAGCTCCATCGAATCCATATTTGGCGACATCAGTCGCGGCAACGATCAGGCGGCCGAAGCAGCAGCGCGGTATCCAGGACGGATCTTCGCCTACTGTCAGATCAGCGCCTGCTATCCGGAACTTATCCGGACGGAGCTGGAGCGCTGCTTCAGAAACCCCGTATTCAAAGGGATTAAAGTATATCAGGTCGGCGTCCGCTATGACGACCCTCTGTTCACGCCAGCCTGGGAATTCGCCCGTGAACAGAAGCTGCCCGTACTGGCCCATACCTGGGGCGGCGATGTGACCGGATTCGACAAGGTCGCGGAAAGGTTTCCCGAAGTCGCATTTCTCGCCGGCCATGCCGGCAGCGGATTTGCATACCAGCCCTATGTGGATATGGCAAAACGACTGCCCAACTTTTATCTGGACCTGACCTACTCCCGCGAGCACACGAACATGATTGAATATTTCGTCGAGCAGGTCGGCGCGGGCCAGATCGTCTGGGGCAGCGATGCGCCAACCTTTTCCATCAGCCAGCAGACCGGCAAGGTGCTGTACGCCCGCATTCCCGATGACACCAAGCGCGCAATTCTGGGCGGCACGGCCTTCAAGCTGTTCAAGCTGTAATCGGGTCACTCTTCCCACAACCCGTCAATCAACGGCTTATTCAAGGTGATCCAAACCACCGTAGCCTTGGCCATCAGTCCGCAGGCAAGAACAAACCCCAGCGTTACAACGCCTTCAAAAAACGCTGCCGGCCTGGCCAGCGCTGCGCCCATAGGCAAAACGGCCGCCAGCGCACCCGCCGTCCCGATGACCGCGCCAGCCACCAAAAATACGCCCTGTTCCAACAACAGCAGTATACCGAGCTCCGTACGACCAAACCCCAGCGCGCGAAGATAAGCAATTTCACCGTGCCGTTCCTGAGCCTGATGGATCATCGCCAGCGAAACGCCGACGATTGCCAGCAACAACGCCAGCCACCCCAAAGTGGTAAAGACATCCAGATAAACCCGGGACACCCGCTGAAAACTCTCCAAGCGTTCCCTGGATGATCTCAACACCCCGCCGGATGCTTCCAGCGACTTCTCCGCCGCACTCACCCACCCTGCATCAGAAATCCCGGGAGCATTAACCAGCAGCATGCGATAACCCATAACCGATGGGTAGCGCAGACGAAAGGCCGCTTCGTCAATCAACACCATTCCCTGGAAAACCGAATCCCGTAGCGCACCCACAAGGCGCACAGGGAAAGTCCGTCCGGCATCATCGGTCAGGATCAGCTTTTCGCCCAGATTCTTCTGCAGCCCCCACATGAGCGTAGACTGATCAACGACGGCCTGCACAGCAGTTTCATCTGGATCGCAAAGCATCCGCCACGATCCGGGATGCAGGCCCCCGTGCAGGCTGTCTGCGAAACTGAAAGCGCCACGCTCCGCCAGAAATTGCGATGGCACGCCGGCCACACGCGGCGCCAGGACTTGCTGCGGATTAAGACAGCTGGCGTCGTCACCATCCTGTATGCGCAGCGCCAGGCATTCCGTATTCCGGAACGGCGGCGGTAAAGCAAACAAAGGCTGGGCCATTTCGGCACACCAGGCATAGCCACCTGCCGGCCCCTCGCGTTGATCGGCATCGCCGGGCAATTGCGGACGTGCGGCGCTCAGCATTATCAGCAGGAATACCGCGATGGCCACCAATGTCGCGCTCAGCAATCCCCGACTCATGCGGCGCGACGCATTTGCCAGACTTAATTGCATCAACGTGCGCACCGTACGCCCCACCCGTCGAACAAGCAGCGCGCGCAGCAACAAAAGGCCTGCCAGCATGACAAGCAGCCCGCCTGCCAGGCATGCCGGGATATTTGCTGCGCCAGACTCGCCCCAGGCGTGTCCGGTTACTATTCCAGCCATCCCCAACGCGAACAGGGCAGCCAGTTGCCAGCCCAGGAGACTTCCTTGAATGTGACGTGACGCCGAAGCTTCGGCACCGCCATTGAGTTGGTCCCGGACTTGTTGACGTTGCCCCATGGCCAGCACCATACCTTGAACACCGAGCGCCGCCCCACCGACCGCCAGAATAGCCACCAGCGCGTGCTCCAGCGCAAGCCGCTGTGGCGCGCCGGCAAACCCAGTCTGGTGTGCCCAAATGCCATCTATGGCCTGCAACACCAGCCGCGCGTAACCGAGCCCGAGCAAAATGCCAGCCGCGCTTCCCAGCGCCACCAAAACTAAACCCTCTATCAGATAGATTTTCTGCACCAGCTGCGTTCGATAACCTACCGCACGCAGCAGCCCTACCCACCACCGGCGACGATCGGCCCGCATGCCGAACAACATCGCCGCCAAAAATACCGCAGCCGCGACAAGCACCATGCTCAGCATCGCAAATAAAGACGCAAAGTCCTGCGACCCATACGACGCCTGCAACATCCGTTCGCGCAACGCAATCCATTGCCAACCGCTGATGATCTCCGGTAATTGCGCCAGCAGCCGGACTGTCAGCTCTCGGCTCGAACCAGCTTCGGACTCAAACCGCACCGCTGTCAAAACGCCCCAGCGCGTGCTCCACATCTCACGCGCTGCAGCCAAACTTACCAGCGCTCGTGGCGTACCGCGATAGGCAGCCCAGTAAGCTTGATCTTGCGGACGAATCCAGCGCGTGTCCACAAGCACGCCGCCTTTCCAGTCACGGCAATCGGTAGCGTCCCCGATTCCAGGCAGCTCCGGCATTAACCCCCGGTCAATCTGACTCACCGGGATAATCCGGGCCACGCGGAAGGTCCGCGATGTCTCGCTCAGTGCGCGGCCCACTCCCAACTGATCGTAGACCACCGTAACGGTGTCTCCGGTGGTTGCGCCAAGATCAGCGGACAGCCAATCGTTCAGCACGATCGCATTGCTATCGGACGGCCACGGCATACCGGGCCCATCGCCACCCGCCATAAACGCATAAGGGGAAACATTCGTGCCATACCGGATTGCCTTGACCAGATATGTAGCCGCCGCGCTTGCGTGAGAATCCAGACCCAGCGCGGTCTGCGCCACCTCAGGGTCAATCCAATATGTTCTCGATCGTAACTCGCAACCACGGTTGCCGGATAATGCGCGGAACTCCAGCCCCAGATCGTCCAGCTGGCGGCAACGCTGCAGCGCACCCCGTGCCAGGCTCAGCCTGCGCGCCGAATGTGACACATCTGCTTCCGGGCTTTCAGCGTTGCCAACCACCGCGAGTCTGGTGGAAAGCAGTGCGACATTAGCCCTGCCTTGCGTTCCAACCAGCGCTTGTAAAACTGGCAGCGGTAAAAACACATTGTCGGGAGATATGGCCTGCGCTTCCAGAGCAAAGCGGCCAAGTTGCGAATCTTCGACAATCCCACCCACGCGCACTCGCGTTCCGACGCTGGCCGCCACGCCTCCGGCCAAGGCTGCCTCCCCCGGCAGGGATTCAGGGCGCGCCACACGTATGACAATCTCGTCGCCGCTATGCACCCCCAACCGTTCCGCCGCCGCGCGATTGAGTAAAGCGTCCCGCGTGAAACTCGTATTAAAAGGGGTAGCGTCACCCAGCCGCCCGAAGCGGTTGTCTACACCAACGATCCAGGCTCCCGGCAGACGCATGCCACGATCGGTCGTCACCACCCCGCGCAGCCTCAACACCGGCGCCGCTTGATGCCCCGTGTCGGCAGCCAGATCGTCAACCAGTTGCTCGCGAAAGGTTCCACTGCTACGCACCAGCGCCAGTTCGGTGCACCCCAGTGCCTCCTGCGCATGCCGCCGCAGTGCCGCTTTCAAGGTATCCCCGGCGGTAAAAGCCCCCAAAAGAACCGCCACACCCAGGGCCATGGCCAACACCAGCGCAAAGCTGAGTTGCGCTTCATGAAACAGCGAACGCCAGGCGATCCTGAATGGTGTCACGGCGCTACCCTCCCTCGCAACCCGGACGCAGACGCCCGTCCTCCATCGTATACACAACCGCCATTCTTCGCGCCAGCGCCGTCGCATGCGTCACCATTATTATGGCCACCTTTTCCTCGGTTTGCACCCGCAGCAGAATGTCCACCATGGCATTCGCGTTGGCATGATCCAGCGCCCCGGTAGGTTCGTCGGCCAGCAGCAACTGCGGATGATTAATCAAGGCCCGCACAACCGCCACCCGCTGGCATTCACCCATCGACAACGTCCGCGGCAGCGCATCCAGGCGATTCCCAAGCCCCATGGCTGCCAACATCCTTGCGGACCGTTCCTCCGCCGCAACCACAGCGGCGCGGCCCAGCGGCAGTACAGGCACCAGCGTATTCTCGAAGGCCGTCAGCGATGGTAAAAGGTGGTGCCGCTGGAAAATAAAACCGATCATGCGGCCCCGGTAAGCGTCGCGTCCAATCTCGTCAAGCTCCAAAACGTCACGCCCGTTGACAATCACATCGCCACTCGTCGGCTCGTCGAGCGCGCCAATGATGTTTAACAAGCTGCTCTTGCCGCTACCCGAAGGGCCGACAATTGCCACCGTCCCGCCAGCGGGCACAATCAGATTGATGCCGCGCAAGGCATGCACGGCGCCGGGCGTACCTTGCACACCATAAGTTTTGCTTACCGATCTAAGTTCAACCAGATTTGTTTCAGCCTGCATACTTGCCACCTCAAGTCATCATACCCTTGTTCAAACCAAAAACCAACATGCAACCACTTTCATTCATGCGTACTTCCACTAACAGCCGGAGCTTGCTACAATTCATTCATGGCACGTTTAATTCATCCTTCTAAACCCGAACCGCCAACCGGACTTGGCGGTAAAAGCTGGCTCGTCCGTACAATTCCTTACAGCAATGCTGCAGCGAAATTCTGGTCGGGATTGCTGGATGAGGTGGCCGCCGACTTTCCGCCGCAAGCGATGGTCGCGCTCAGCGCACCTACGGGCGGGTGGCTGACACCGGAACAGTTAACCCCCGAACGGGTGGGTCATCAGGATCTCGACAATCTGGCAAACGAAGATCTGCGCCAGGCCTACACCGACGCCGTGTCCACTCTCGACCTGATCGGGCCACCACCGCAGACCAGACTGCGCATCCAGCTTCCCGATGCGGACCTGCCGCTGCTGACACAATCGCTGGAAGTGCTGGACGCTGAAATACTCCCGTTTCTGCTGGTCTGGTTGCTGGAATGGTCTAACGTACCGGAAGTGTTGTGGAACGAGCCATCAGTGCACGGGCGTTTTCTGGCCGACGATCCCAGTCGCCATCTGCGCTACCGCGTGGCATTCCGCCTCGCCAACCAGCACCTTCGCGAAGGTCTTTTTCAGCGCGAGGTGAATGTCACGTTTGACCGGGAATCCTTGCGCGCCGTATCAGCGCAACCATTGGTGTCGTAACATAACGTCACTCCATGACTCGTCCGGCCTGAAATTCGGCCCAGACAGTTTCAAACCAACCATCATCCTCGGGCAGCGGTCGCACGGAGACCGGTTGCACGACGAACTCACCGGGGGCCCCATCGCGCTGGTGAATTTCCAGGATTTCCTGGCGCTTCTCCGGGTTTTCAGGACGGTGCCGCATTTCTTGACCACGCTGACTGTTGACTGTCATGCTGCCTGTATCGTCTAAAATCATATAGCCGCCGCGAGAGCCGCCGCCACCGGCAATGTAGGCACGTTGCGCCTCCAGAAATGCGATGCTGGTGAGGGCCAGAAATTGGTCCTCGGTGGCGCGGGCGATCAGTTTACGGTCGGTGCAGCGGATGCCATGCTGCCGAATGCGGGCGAAAAGGTCCTTCGCCTCCGCTAGCGATTGTTGCGTGCCTGCCTGACTGCGGACAAACGCACCGTCGCGGCTCATACGCTCCTGAATTTGCGGCCGTATCGTCTTTAACTCCAG
This sequence comes from bacterium, assembly GCA_037137675.1. Classification (GTDB taxonomy): domain Bacteria; phylum Verrucomicrobiota; class Kiritimatiellia; order CAIKKV01; family CAIYGI01; genus CAIYGI01. The sequence goes on from JBAXJV010000009.1 coordinate 18,714, forward strand.
AGCTGCGTGCGTTCCGGAAAGCCAACGGGTGTACTCGGAGTGCTGCGCCGCCACCTGACCAGCGACCGCCCGCGCAAAGGCTGCCACGTCGTCAACCGGCTGGCTGTAAATGCTGGCAATGCGCCGGGCTGCGCGCATGGCGCCAACCTGCCCGCTGTTCAAAGCGCTGCCGCCGGGGCGAACACCGTGGGTGCCGTTGAGTTCGCCGATGGCGAACAAATGGGCAATGCTGGTCTCCCACCACACCGAACCGCGCAGCCCGCCATTGCAATGCTGGGCGCAAACGGCCGCCTCAAGCGGCTGGCGTAAATCTATACCCTGTTCAGCATAGAGGTCTATGCTCTGCTGATTCATATGCTGCAACCGTTCGTAGGGGGTCGCCTGTTGAGCGCCGGACCGTTCAAGGTAACGTTTGGCCTCGGCAGGCAATTCGGCGATACAGAATTCGCGCATGCCGGGCGCTGCTATCGGGTTATGCATGAAATCGAGGAACACGCGGCGCCCGGCGGCGATCTCGCGATGCACGGCAATATCCACCAGCGACGATCCACCGTCCTGCAGGCGTGCCGCATGGAACGGCCACTGGTAGCCCTTGAGGAAAATGCTGCCTGCCATGGATGGCATATCGCTGAAGGAATCGTGCAGAAAGCTCCGCCGGTCGCCTAGCCCGTCGGCAGAGGTGCTGAAATAATCCGGGATGACCTGCTGGTAAGTACCTGAAAGGTTCCAGCGGAACTTGGTGGAAGCCAGCCCGTATTGCAGTTCGGTGAGATTGTTGGCCACAGCGCCAACTTCCAACGCCAGCCCGTGTGATCCCAATTGCCCGTGCGGCCAGACGCTGATCTGGTAAAGCTCGCCAGGGCCGCCAGTGGCCAGCACGACATTCTGCGCATTGAAGAGCGTCATGCCGTAACCATCCTGATAATGATTTTCCTTGTTCAGGCAGATCGCGCCAACGACACGGCGGCCGGCAGGCGTCTCGCGCACCAGCAGCTTGACCGCCTCATGCCGGTCGAAAATCGGAGTCTGGTGATGCCGCACCTGCTCCAACAATTTCGTGTACATGAAGATGGAGGTTTTGGGGCCAGCCGAGGTGGCCCGCTGGCGCGGGTCGTGATCGGTCTTGTAACCGACATAGCCACCGAAGCGGTTGAATGGAAACGGCACGCCGATCTTGCACAGGTCGAAAAATGCCGGCAACGAGCCAAGCCCCTCAATATAGGCCAGGTCTCCGTGCATCATGCCGCCCTGGAAAAGGCTGCGGGCGAAATCCATCGGGCTGTCGGGATCGCCGCCGAAAACCCCCATCTTGTAATAAGTCTGCTTGTCGGAACCGGAATTATTGGAGGTGCCATTGCCAAGCTTGTCAACCACGAGCGCCACGTCGCGGACGCCCAGGTAATGCAAGGCGTCAGCGCACTTGAGGCCGGCGGCGCCAGCTCCAATAATCAGGGTGTTGACGGAGACCACCGGGAACGGCATATCCACGCCGTTTCCGACCGTTATTTTGACGCTTTCTTGACGCATAAAGCCCGCCTGTTCCGCTGTTGAATTATAATCTGGGACATGTCATGCCGCCATCCACCAGGATGACTTGGCCGGTTGAATAGGGAAGATCACCGCGTGCAAGCATAGCCACGGCGCGTGCGATATCCTCAGGGAACCCCCAGCGTGATTGCAGACAAAGCCCGTCAGCAATCAGCCGGTCATATTTTTCCTTAACCCCGGCGGTCATGTCGGTCTGAATCACGCCCGGCCGGATTTCGTAGACCGGAATATCAAACTCACCGAGGCGCGCCGCCCACAAGCTGGTGGCCATGCTGACCCCCGCCTTGGACAGGCAGTATTCGCCACGGCTCGGAGAGGCCACGGTTGCGGAG
>JBAXJV010000010.1:0-18678 GCA_037137675.1 bacterium
CAAAGTCATCCACCGGCGGAAAGGTCCCGGGCGTCGGTGCCGCATACCCCAGTCCGCCGCGCTTGGCCAGCTTCGTGCGCACACGATTTTCCAACGACGGGCGCTTCCCCAGCAGGCTGGTTGCTTCGACCACGCTGACGCCTAAAATCTGCGCCCACCATGCGGCCAGCGCCGGTACATCAGGAAAAGCCGCCCGGGCACGGTCCACATAAGCGCGCATCAGGTGCCGTTCAGTCGGACAGCCGCCGGGCGAAAGAGGCACGACGTCGCGCAGATAGTCCACCGCCGCCGGGCCGAGATGCGGATTAATGCGCGCCACCAGCGCCCGGTTGCGTTCCGCCGCCCCCGCACGCAACGCCGCGAGGGTCACGGCTTGCGGCGTGCCGTCTGGAAAAGTCCGCGTAAAGCCCATCCCCATGATGTAGGTCACCCCTGGCTCGCCGGGGGAATTAATTTCGGCGTCGGAGAATTCCCGAAGATAGGCGCGGGTTTCGAGATGCGCCGCCGCGCGCAGACCGGCCGCCGCCGCCGCGTTCAGAAATTCGTCCATTCCGTCGAGCACATCAAAGTCACAGACCGCCGCCGCGTAGAGTCCGCCCTGGCGCGCCTCCCAGGCGATGCGGGTCGGGGACCAGCCCTGTGCGTTAAAGGAAAAGAAGGAGTGCAGATGCATGTTCACATTGCCACCGACCGGCGGCGCTGTGATTCGCGCCATACAATCGGCCAGCGCTGCGCGACGAATAGCGGGGTCAAAGTTATCCAGCAAACTAAGTTCAGGCGTTTTCATAATGTGTCCATTTCTACCATACCGCTGACCCGCATTTTTCGTATATCCAATCGTTCTCGCCCTACAACCACTTCTTAAACCAGGACTTAGCCTCGTTCCACATCTCCACCGGGATGGCGTGCCCCACCCCGGGATAGGAGATCAGCTTTAGCTTTGATCCATCCTGGTAGTGAGGCCGGGCCGCCGCCTCAAACCTCTGATTGCACTCCAACTGCACCATATTGTCGTTCGCCCCGTTCAACATCAACAGGGGCCGGTCGGCAAAGACGGCGGCACGATGCAGAGGATCCCTCGCCCTCACAACGGCGTCCAGCTCCGGCGGAAAGAAGGTGTCAAAATCCTTTGCCGGAGATTGGTTTGCAGCCGCCCGCAGCTCCATCAACCGCCGGAAATCGCCGCTCCCGATCATCGGAACACCCACCCGGATTCTGTGGTCCAGCGCCATGGCCATCAAAGTGGCGTGACCGCCCAGCGAGCCGCCGGTCATGCCAATGCGGTCGGTCGTCAGGCCCAACCGCGCCGGAATCATATCGATCAGAGTGACGACATCCATGGCGGTGCCCAGGAACACGCCATAAATGTCGGCCGCGTGTACCGGGCTCCAGTTGCCATTCACCCGTCCGTCAATCAGGCGGCGGCCGTGATTCCTTTGATCGAGGGCAATGGCGATGAAGCCCATGCCCACCAGCTCACGGCACCAATCATGGCAATGGAGTCCCATTCCGCCACGGCCATGGGTGACGAAAATAATCGGCGCGGTTGACGGCAGGTCAGCGGCGCCAAACACGTCGACCTCAATCCCGGCCACGCAGACCCTGACAAAATCATCCTGATTCAGTTTTACTGCCATGTTGACACCAACCGTGATTTTCAAAAAAGATTTCCGCGATTGAGCCGGCCAGCGGGATCGAACACCGACTTCACTGCGCGCATTTGCGTGATCGCCGTATCGCCGTACATTGCCCGCAACAAGGCGATTTTGGCTTTGCCAATACCATGCTCGGCCGACACTGTTCCGCCCCATCCGATTACATTCCGCGCCCACTCGAGATAAAGCGCCTTGCCAGTTTCATACTCGGCCATCGAGCGCGGCAGAATGTTGACATGCAGGTGGTTATTGCCGATGTGTCCAAAGACCACTGACTCCAGTCCGGACTTCGCAAGACCGGCGCGGTAGAGCGCCACCACCTCTTCTATCCGGGCATCGGGCACCGCCATATCGGTGCCAAGCTTGGTCAGTCCAGGCGTCGCGCGGCGTCGCTCATCAATTGTTAAATTAACGGCTTCCGGCACGGCGTGCCGGAAGCTTTTGAGACGTTCCAGCTCCGCCGGAGTGGACGCCAGCCAGGCCTCTTCCTCACGCCCGCCGGACCTGACCAGCACTCCGGCTGCGTCCGCAACCCGCGCGCTTACCTCGTCCTCGTTGTCGCCATGAAACTCCAGATATACGGCCGCGCCTGCGGCCGGCGGTTCAGGAATATCTTTGAAGGCCGGGGTGGAGGCCTTACGCTGTCGCAACATATCCAGCGCAGCTTGATCGAAAAACTCGATCGCCACAGGCCTGGTCATGCCTGCACGCAGGCGTTCGACAAACTTCAATGCCGCCGCTTCGGACGGCAGGAAGGTCTGCAGCCCCCACATTGCAGCCGGATGCGGAAGCAGACGTAATTCAATCTCGGTGATGATGCCCAGAGTGCCTTCCGAACCAATCAACAGGTCTACGAGATCCATGTCGTCTGCGACAAAATAGCCCGACGCATTCTTGACACCCGGCATCCGGTAGTCCGGCAACTGGCCCGCGCAAAGTTGTCCATCACCGGTCAGCAGAGCAAAGCTGCGCCCGACAGCCCGCTCTATGCCGCGTCGCAATGCCAGACGCCGTCCATCCGCCAGCACCACACGCAACGCCTCAACGTAGCGCCGCGTCGGGCCATAGGCGTATGAACAGGCGCCCGAGGCGTTGCAGGCCAGCATGCCGCCGAGGCTGGCGGAGGTCTCCGTCGGATCGGGCGGAAACCAAACCGGCGGGCCGGACTGCAAAGCGCGCAGCGCTGCAGCGGTCCCGGCGCCAGGACGGGCCACGCCGTCAGGCAGCCGCCGGGCCAGCGCTTCACGCAGCGCTTTTAGCGGCAGGCCCGGCTGCACAGTCAGGCGGTACTCTCCCGCGCTGGCCCCAAGTTGCACATCCAAAATACCTTGCATGCGGCTAAGATTGAGAATCAGCCCGCCGTCAGGGACAGCGCCGCCCGTAATGCCCGTGCGCGCGCCTTGCACCGTCACGCCACAGCCCACCGCTGCTTCCATCAAGCATGCAGCCGTCTCATCTTCGTCATGGGGAAAAGCGATGGCTCCGGCAGAACCGGCGCGGCGCGATTCATCACGCAGGTAATCGGAAAACTCTGCCGCGACGTCACGCCGCCACAGAGAGGCGTGTCCGCGGGTTGTGGCCTGAGGTAAGGCGCTGGTCATGGGCGCGCCTAGAGCGTGACGGCAGCCGCTATGCACGCGCCGATTTCGGCGCTAACGCGGCGTACAATCTCTTCCGAGACCGGTTTATTAACACGCATCAGACACATTGACTGATCGTTCTTCGGATTGTGGGAATGTCGAATATCTTCAATGTTGATTTGCGACACAGCCAGCGCGGCGCTGATCTGGGCCACGACCCCCGGCCGGTCCGGGTACTGGAATAAAACCGTATGTCCGTGCGGCTCAAAATAGAGACGGTCGAAGTCGTTTATCCGCGCCACCATCGGCGTGCCCTCCGCAACCGTTCCGCGCACGCTGGCCTGCTTTAAATTCTCAGCGTCCATCGCTGCCGTCAAATCCACCGTGATCGAACTCGCAAACCTTTTGTGCGGATCGGTCATCCGGTTGCGATACTCGATTCCGCGCTCGCCAAGAAACCGCACCGCCGCCTTGGCGTCCATCGAACGGTCGAATTCCTCCCAAAGCGCGCTCACCATGGGGACAATCAACCAGTCCGCGAAGGGTTGCAACGACCCGTAGCAACTGGTCTCGATGCGCTGCAAACGGGTGCCCGCCCCAAGCATCGCCCGGCACACGCGCGCCAGTGAATAGGCCAGGTTACCGTAGGCCGGATCAAGACCTTCCGGAATATCACGATTGACTACATAAGCCGTGATGCCTTTGTCATCGAAGTCCACGAGCTGCTCCGCAGCCCGCCGTGCGGCGGTAGCGTTGGCCTCCTTCGTGCTGGCTCCGAGGTGCGGCAGCATGATGTCGGCGATGTCGGCCACGGATTTGGCGCCCGCCTCATCTTTGACATACACATCGTTTAAGAAATGCAACCCCTTCTCCGCCTTGACGATACGCAGGGCGGCTTCGTCCACGATTCCGGAGCGGGCGCAGTTGATCAATGTCGCGCCATTTTTCATTAGCGACAGACGTGCGGCATTGACCATATTGCGTGTTTCGTCGTTTTCGGGAACGTGCAGTGTAACGATATCAGACTCACGGAAAATGGTTTCCAGGTCGGTCAAGGTCACATCGAAGTCCGCCGCCCGCTCACGGGAGATCATCGGATCGTAGCCCAGCAAACGGCATTCGAACCCGCTCAAGCGTTTAGCGACCAGGCAGCCGATATTACCCATCCCGACGATACCAACGGTCTTGCCGCTGATCTCGCGCCCCATGAATGCAGTCTTTTCCCAGTTCCCCGCGCGGCAGGAGCTGTCTGCTTTTACGACATGGCGGGCATCTGCCAGCATCAGAGCAACGACCTCCTCAGCAACGGCATTGGCATTAGCGCCAGGGGTGTTCATGACATCAACGCCGCGCTTGCGGGCGTATTTAATATCTATCGTATTGTAACCTGCGCCAGCCCGGATCACGACCTTGAGCTGCGGCAGAGCGTCAATCGTATCAGCCTTGACGGGTTCGCTGCGGACAATCATGGCGTAGGTGTCAGGATGTTCCCTGACCAGCGCGCCCATCCTGGCGCTGTCGTCGTCCTGAACGACGGTGTAACCCTTCTTGCGCAGCAGTTCGACAGCAATTTTGTCGAGCTTGGTTGGGATCAAGACCTTTTTCATGCGAACCTCCCGACGCCATAAGAATGCGTCCTGTGGGATTGAAAGTAGCGCGCCCGGGGTACGAAATCAAGCCAAAGGCAGCACGACATTTCCGGCACTGCAGAGCGGCATGGTCAGTTGCGGCTGATTTACCGGCTTATTTTTCTGGTGGTGTTGGCACGAGAATCTCGTTCCGGCGCAGAAACCACGGCGTAAAGGGCGGGTTGTATCTGGCCCAAACCGGATCGCCGGTGGCCGCCAGACCCTGCGCCTTCATCCATTCCTGCAGGCGGACGAGGTTGCGTTCATAACGCCGCTGGCTCCAGACACCGGAGTATCGCACCACGGCCATACGCCGTGCCGGAATGGCGCGCAGTCGTATATGTCCGTCCGTGGGCTGCGGTAGTTGCTCCAGCGTGCAGTTGGTCGGCATCATGAATGTGACGGCCCACTGTTTGCCTGCGGCTGTTTGCCCGACGGGCGCCGTCATGGCGATTTTCTCGCCTTCCGGCTGCTGCGTGACGGGTGCGGACATGGCGATTTTGCTCTGCGCCTGATTCGCGCCTGAGATGTAGCGGAATAACGGACGAAAGGCCTTATTGCCGGCTTGTTCCAGGCTTCCATCAACTATGATTTCGGCGACCACCTGCGGCGCGTATTGTCGCACCTGAAAGTCTCCGTCCAGCCTCTCCGCAGTGTAGGCAGCTTCCTCAATGCCCATGGCGATTTCTCCTGTAGTGCCTAAGGCCAACCCGGCCAGCAGCATGCTGAAAAATCCTTTTTTATTCATTATTTTCCTGATGCGTGACAAATGGTCCGGTTTGTCACAGAGCGCGTGGAAGCGACTATTTCACATCGAGAATTCTCTGATTTTTGCTGACCTCGCCATCGCGGTCTATAATATAAGGGACCGTGCGGTATTCGGTCATGTCGTTCAATTCGTGCAGCATATGGCGCAGGCTTTCCGCAGCCTCCAACCCTGCATCGATCAATTCGCGGATTAAATCAGGGTCTTTGTCGGCAACCCGGCTCATCGCATCCAGGCTCATCATCAACACCGTCGCCGGCTGTCCGAGGTGATGGCAGGCCGCGCCGAGACTCTCCACCATCACCCGCTGCCGCTCTGCCATACGTTCCGCTTCTTCGGCGCGTTTGTGATCGGAAATATTCATGACGGAAACCACAAACCCAATCAGTTCATTGTCCACGTCACGATTGGCCGATGCCGCAACCCGCACCCATACTTCGCCGTCAGCACCGCAAAGGGCGTGCATTTCCCCTTCCCATGTCCGTCCAGCCTCAGCCGTCTGAAACATTTCGCCAATCAGCCGGGCTTCTGTAAACAAATCCTTCAAGGGGCGTCCCTCAAGTGCCTCGTGGTCAGCGACTCCAAAAACACGTGCGGCGGCTGTATTGGCAAAAGTTATCCTGCCATTCATGTCGGCGATCGCAATCCCGGTGCCGGCGTTTTGAATCGCATTATGCTCGGCGCGCAGCCTTTCCTCATCCTGACGTCTGACCGTAATATCGCGAATGAAGAAACAGAGGCAGGCGCGGTTCTGCACCAGCATCTGGTTCACGGCAATCTCAGCAGGAAAAAGCTTGCCGTTTGCGCGGGCACAGTAGGCCTGAATCAGGATAAAGCGCTCGTCGCAGAGCCCCTTGTTAAGCTCGCGCATGGTTTCCGCATCCGCCCCGGAGATCATGCTGGTTACATTGACACGGCAAAGCGCAGCGCGGGAAAGTTCCAGAAATTCCTCTGCGCGAGGGTTTGCATCCAGCACCTGTCCATTAATGTCAGTGATCAGTGCGGCATCGTAGATGCTCTCTAAAAGCCTTTGAAAATCCAGGCCGCCCAGCCGTTCGGCTTCGCCGCCCGATAAAGCCACAGCCTTGTCCGCTATTGACCGGCCGCGCTCAATTTCCAGCCATACATCCCGCATATCCGGCGGAATGTCGATTCGCATTGTAGTTGATAGCCGCCTGTCCGGCATGCCGCACTCCGTTTCCACACCCGCGCCACTTTCTATTGAAGCCAATCTAAGTTGATTCACCGTTCGCCGCAAGTGAAATCACGGCTTATGTGTAATGGGTCAGTGACGTAGGGGAATTATGGTAGGGCGGCATCGCCGAGGCCGCCGAGCGTGGTGCAAGTACGAGCAAGATTACGATTATGAGCCTTTCACCCCAACGGAACTGCAATGCGCCCCGGGTGCCGCCTTGAGGGGCAGGGAGATGGCCAGCGCAATGGAAACGATGAATGAGCAGAGCGCGAAGTAGATTGAGCAGGTGAATGTCCCTGAGACATCCTTCATCCATCCGCCGATGAAGGAGCCGAGAAAGGGGCCGATGCCCATCACGATCATGGTTGCCAGACCCCAGAGCTTGCCAAGCGTCTTACGCCCGTAGATGGCGCCGGTGTAGCCCACCACGCCACCAGGCACAATGGCCCAATAAACGGCAAAAACAAAGCAGGCCGCGTAGGCGAAGACATCGCTCCGACCGGAGGCCAACAGGAACAGGCATGCGATGACGCCCGTCAAAGGGCCCAGAATGAGCATGCTCTTACGTCCCAATGCCTCATCGCCGATCGCCTGGACGACTTTGTCGGACAGCCTGCCAATAAGCGGCATTGAGACGATGCCGATCAGGCCGATGATGGCGTAGATGTTGGCCGCCTTTTCGAGAGTGAACCCGATATCGGATGTCCAGTAACTCACCACCTGGGTCCATACCAGAAACTCCGCCATCATGCTGGTGAGAAAGGTGAGAATGGCGGCCCAGATGGCCCACTTGGAAAAGGCCTCGCCAACGGACCAAACGTATTCCTCCGGATCTGCGTCTCCGAAGGCGGCAAGCGCACCGAAAGGCTTGACACCATAATGCTCGGGGGACTGTTTTGCTGCCAGAACGGCCACAATAAGCGCGATGAACACGATGATGCCAAGGATGGTCATCTGAGACCGCCAGGCAAGGTCCAGAGCCTGAATGGCGTCCTTGACCGCTGGATTGAGAAGCGTCACGGGCTCCTTCAGTTTGGCGGCCATGGCCACGGCCATCTCCCTGCCATTCAAAGCCGATGCGTTTGGAATAAGCGCCTGGAGGGCCGCGTCCAGCCTGCCCTGAGTGGCGCTCAGGGTTGGCTTGACCACATGGGCCAGAACAAACTGAGCCATGGGGGCGCCGGCAAAGGCAATGCCCCACATCGTCCCATAGCTGCGCCCCACGTACCACTTGCGGACCGAAACGGTGGATGTGACCCAGAGCATGCCCGTGGCCACGCCGCCCAGCAATCCGAAGCTGACAAGATAGGCCAGCTGAGTGCTGATCATGGCCGTCAGCAGGAAACCAAGGGAGCCGAAGATGGCGGCGATGGCATATAAAGGCCTGGTCCCCCATTTATCGAGGATCATTCCGCTAAAGTAGGCGGTCACGGCGTAGCAGACCATCATCAGGGAATAACCGAGCGTAACCTGGGCCGTGGTCCATCCAAGGCTGATGCCCATGGGCCCCTTCAGGATGGCGAAGGTGGCGCGATACCCGAAGAGGCAGAAAACGGCCAGCCACGATGCAAAGACAACCGACCATCCGTAGAATTTTGCCTTGTTATCGTTCACATCGTTCTTCCGATCAAACACGCGATTTGCCCGGCAGCATCCGCCAGCAATGCGCGGCTGTCATCCATCAATTCCCGCAATGACGCCGGCCCGAAGCTCGATGAAAAACAACCATTGAACACTTCGCTCAATGCCGGCAGGGCGGCACGATCCACGCTGCCCGAAAGCAGCGTGACCGGCAAGCCGAGCTGTCTGGCATGCCGGGCAACAATGCACGGTGTTTTACCGTGCAGAGTTTGCATATCGCTGCGCCCTTCGCCAGTTAATGCCCAACCGGCACCTTGCAAAGCCTGATCAAGCTGCAACAGGCCGGCAATAACTTCCGCGCCGGAATGAACCGTGCCGCCCAGCAACCGGCAGGCAAATCCCAACCCGCCCGCCGCGCCTGCGCCGGGTAGATTCTGCGCCGTGCGTTGAAAAGCGCGCTCTGCGGACTCCGCAAACCGCCCGATGGCGGAGTCGTAAACAGCCCGCAAACCGGCAGTCACGCCTTTTTGCGGACCAAACACGGCGGTTGCCCCGAGTGGTCCTGTCAGAGGGTTGTTGACATCGGACAAAATCACCAGCCGGGATTGCCCGAGCCGGGCATCGAGCCCGCTCAGATCAATTTTTGACACGCGCTGCAGCTGATCGGGAATTGGCTCCACCGTTTTTCCTGACGCATCAAGCAACCGCGCACCCAATCCAACCAGCAGTCCCGCGCCGCCATCGTTGGTGGAACTGCCTCCGAGCCCGAGCATGACATCGCGCACGCCGCGATCGAGCACCTGCCGCAGCAGCTCCCCCACGCCAATTGTGGTCCGTTGCCCAACCGGCGCCGCCATGCCGGCGGGGTCCGTAATGCCCACCACTTGCGCAACTTCGATGATGGCAACGGCCTTGCCATCACGCTGCTTAATGCCGAACTGCGCGTCGCAAGGCGTGGACCCGGCGCCCCGCACCTGTGTCCGCAACCGCTCGCCGCTGGCATCCCCGTGCAAACAGGCGTCCAAAGTACCTTCGCCGCCGTCCGCCATCGGCAGCAAACGGCACACGGCATCCGGCCATACGCGCTGCACGCCTTGCGCCATCGCCTGCGCAGCCTCAATGGAGGTCAGCGATCCCTTGAAGGAATCAGGCGCGATCACAATGATGCGAGGTGAGGTCATGGCTGGCTATGCGATCCAACCTTTGCGACGCAACTCATCGGCAAGCGTGGTGGCTGGAACAACCAGCGTTCCGTCTATGGTTTTTCCGTACAAATGACCGAAATGGCTTTTGTCCACAGTCCAAAGATGAGAACATCGGGAGGCCACAGCTCCATTCAAAACCGGTTGATCCTTGTCGGGGAGTTGGGAATCTTTGACAATCGTCAACCGTGAACTGAATTGGAGTTTTGGTTTCAGTTCCTCAAAGCAACTTGCCAAACGTGGCCGTTTAATTTCAATATTGCGCCGGGCCTCTTCCCAAACATGCTCATTGATTACAACGGTTGCATGAAGAAAGAGCGCATTCAGCAAAATCCTTGTGGCACTCTCAGGATCGGCAGCGGAGAACAGGACGTTGGCATCGACAAAAACCTTCATTTTGTCCGGCGTTTCAGGCGTTTCCCAAGCTCCGTCTCGGCGGCGTCAAAATCGGCTACGCGGGCATCGGTGTAGATTTCAATTACACTCATGTTCGAATTCTACATGTTTACTGAAAATCAGTAAACATGAGCCTTTTCCAAGTTCCACCCCGTTGCGGGAACGGTGGTCGTCATGGAACGGTGTTTTTCCAGAAGGATTTGCCCTGATGTGCGGCTAAGCGGCGCTGGTTCCTCCAGAACAGCCACTTTTCAGCCGCAAAGACGGCTCGGCGAGACGCCTCGCCCTACCCTACCTCGCGTACGATCAGCGGTTCTTGAGAACCCGATGGGTAGGGCGAACCGTCTCGGTGAGCCGCTGAGGCTGACGAGGAGGCTGTCTCGTGCCGGGAAACGGAACCTTTAGCCGCACATTCGGGATCTGAGGCGCGGCTTGCACGGTGGCGCATCATGCAACTATACTCTGCTCCTCATGGACACCAACGCCCAAACCCACGCAACCGCATATCTGGACGGAAATGCCCTGCGGGTCGGCGTGCGTCGCAAAGGTTGGGTGCGGCGGTTTCTGGCTTTCGTGGGCCCGGCTTATCTGGTCAGCATCGGATACATGGACCCCGGCAATTGGGCTACGGACATTGAAGCCGGATCGCGTTTCGGCTATTCGCTGTTATGGGTGATTCTGATCGCCAATCTGATGGCCATCCTGCTGCAAACGCTCGCGGCGCGTCTGGGCATTGTTACCGGCCGCGACCTGGCTCAGGTTTGCCGCGCATCATATCCGCGCTCCGCTACCTGGATGCTTTGGGTATTCTCTGAGATCGCGATTGCCGCCACCGACCTGGCCGCCGTGCTAGGCACCATTATCGGGCTGAACCTGCTGTTCGGGCTGCCGCTGCTATGGGGCTGTCTCGTGGCTGTTCTCGACACCTTCCTGCTGCTGCTGATCCAGCGCTTCGGCGTGCGTAAAATGGAAGCCTTCATCCTGATGATGGTTGGCGTCATCGCCATCGGGTTCTGCATCGAAGTCATTATCGCAAAGCCGGCCTGGGGCGCAGTAGCGCAGGGGTTCGTCCCCGGCCTCCCCATCGGCGCCATCCTCGTGGCGGTCAGCATCGTCGGCGCCACAATCATGCCACACAACCTCTACCTGCACTCCGCGCTGGTGCAGTCGCGCCTGATTGCGGACACCCAGACCGGCCGCCGCGAGGCTTGCCATTTTAATTTGATTGATGCCGTAATCGCTTTGAATGGCGCTTTTTTTGTGAATGCCGCGATTCTGATAACTGCCGCTGCGGTCTTCTACCGGCATGGACTGGCAGTAACGGAACTCCAGCAGGCGGGCAGGCTTCTCGAAGGGTTACTGGGCAGCCGTGTCGCACCGGCAGCTTTCGGCATCGCGCTGCTCGCCGCCAGTCAGAGCTCCACGCTGACCGGCACGATTTCGGGTCAGGTGGTCATGGAAGGCTTCATCAACATCCGCCTGCGCCCGTGGCTACGCCGGATGATCACCCGCAGCATGGCGCTGCTCCCGGCTGTGATTGTAATTCTGATTGCGGGTGACCATGGGCTCTATCGCCTGCTGATCATTTCGCAGGTCGTGCTTTGCCTGCAATTACCTTTTGCCGTCGTGCCGCTGGTACAGTTCACTTCAGACCGGCGCAAGATGGGCGATTTCGTCAACCGGTTCTGGGTCCGCCTGCTGGCCTGGACGTGCACCGGCATTATCGTGGCGCTGAACGCAAAACTGGTAGCCGATACTGTGGCCGAGCTTCTACGTGGCGCCCCATGGTGGGCCTGGGCGCCGGTTACGCTCGTGGCGCTCTCCGTCACCGCAGGGCTGATCGCGTTGATCGTCCTGCCGCTGGTGCGGCCCGGCCCGGTCTGGCCATCTGGCCTCGCCACTCTCAGCCGCAGCGTCAGCGCGGCACTACGGCTGCCGTCCGTACGCCATCTGGCCGTGGCATTGGAACATAGTCCGGGCGATGCGCTGATCCTCGGAACAGCCGTGCGTATGGCCAAAGCGCACGCTGCAAAACTGACCTTGCTGCACGCCGTGGTTACGCCCGGAACAATGCTTTACGGTAGCGACAGCCGTAGCCTGCACAGCGATGAGGATCAATCCTATCTGGAGCAACTGGCCCGCGAAATCGAGGACCACGACCTGTCAGTGGAAACACAGCTGCTGTATGGCGATCCGGTCAAAGCGCTGATTAATGCCGTGCATGAGAATGATTTCGATATGCTCGTGCTGGGCGCCCATGGCCACCGCGGGTTACAGGATCTGCTGCTCGGCCAGACGGTCACTCCCGTCCGCCATGCTATCGCCATCCCGCTGGTGATCGTGCCCACCCGCGGCAGCGAGTCCGCGCAGCGGGAATAGACCGCTGCTTACAGGAACAAATCGGCGTAGGTCCTGGCAATCGCCTCGGCGCCAGCCTGGCTGGGATGCAAGCCGTCGCTGATCAAATACTCCGGATGCCCGACGAAGCTGGCATTCACGTCAGCCAGCGGGACATCCTGCTCCTTCGCCAGGGCTTGAATCATGGGGTTGAGCAGATCCACTCCGCCGTTGTAAACCTCATGTCCCTCGATCATCGGCAGCAGCATTGTCAGGACAGGAATCGTCAGATTGTTTTTACAGGCCACCACAATATCGCGCAGGTTGTTAATCGTAACGTCCCCATCAATGCCCATAATGACGTCATTGGCGCCAAAAAGCACCAGCACAAAGCCGGGACGGCCGGACAAAACACTACCGATCCGGTCACGTCCGAAGGAGCTCTGCATCGCCGGAAACCCTAAATTTCTGACATCCTTGCCAATCATGCCTGCGAGTATCGGCGCATAGGACGGAGATCCATCAACTCCGGCGGTGATGCTGTCGCCAAACGCCGCTACAATATTTGAATCGTTGGCCCCAAAATCGTGGCCGTCCCCGATCGCCGTGCTGCCACCATTATCGCAACCGCACAACATGCCTGACAGAACAGCCAGACCCACTACACCCAGACACTTTAAGAACTTTCGCCCTATGTCGTGCATATCTTTCACTTTCTTCCTCCATGATGAAAAAGTTGCCAGACCCGGAATTTGAATCCCTCGCGCAGGCAGGCCCGGAGGATCGCAAAGCCGTCGCGGACGGCGCGGGACTTCATGCGCCCGCCGGCGCGCCTGCTTTCGTGTGCCCGCACCTCGACAATCCGGCACCCCGACCGGATCGCCTTTGCGACAAGCTCAATTTCGACATCGAAGCCCTTGGCTCGCGGCGTGTAGCCGGCCACCAATTCCTTCCGGAAAACCTTAAACCCGTTCAACGTATCCATCAGTGTGGTGCTGAACAAAACCGACATCAGCATGGTGAAGAGCGCGTTGCCGAAGAGGCGGATCACGTCATGGTCGTCGCTGCCGCCCAGCACGCGCGAGCCGATGACCATGCCTGCGCCACGCTCTATCTCGACTAAAAACCGGTCCAGCTCGCGGGGATCATGCGAGCCGTCGGAATCGAGTATCACAAGCACCTCGCCGGCGGCCTGACGGAACCCGTAGTAGAGCGCGTTGCCTTTGCCGAGATGATGGGGGTTAATCACAACCCGTGCACCGTGCGCCCGGGCCACAGCGATGGTCGGATCCTTTTCGTCATCCACCACCACAATCGTCTCGAAGGCATACTGAGGCAAACGCCCGATGGTTTCCCGGAGCTGCTCCAGAACCGGACCGATCGTCAGATCTTCATTGCGTGCAGGAATTACAACGCTGACGCGCATTGGCGCTGAAATGTTCATTTTGTGGAATCGGCTCGATAATCGAAGATCGCATTTCTATGTGCGAACAAAAGTATTGTTGTAATTCCTAGCACAGAAACACGCGCTTACTCAAGCCTGAAACTCAGCCAGCTTGACTTCTCCAAACCTGTCGGCATATTTTGTACCTTGTACAGCGGAGTAAATGAATATGAGCCTGAAAATTAACAGCCGGATCCCCTACGGAAATGCCGCCGATGTGGAAATTGACGAAACTGGCGAAATTCCGGAAGTGCGCTTCGCGTCCGACCCGAACGGGGGGGCCGAGGCGCTCTGGTTTCATTTCCGCCTCACGGAAACGCAGCCCGAGCCGCCACGCACAACCAAGCTCCGCCTGGTCTGGAGACATTTCGATAATCTTGCTGGCGGCACCAATACAGCGGCCTGTGCGCCAGTCTGTCAGCCAGCCGGACAATCATGGACACGCCTCAAACAGGGCGAGGAAGTGCAACTGCCCGACGGACGACGGCAGGTCGTGTGGTACATCGCACACCCCGCGCCGCACACCGACATCGCCTTCTGCTTTCCCTACGGTCCGGAAGACGTGGACGCGTTGATCGACAAGTCGAAGGATTACTGGCAGCGCGATGTGATCGGCTTAAGCCAGTCCGCCCACCGCATCGTACGACTAAGCAACGGCGTCGGCACGCCCGGCGGCACGCAGCCTGGCATTTACTTGATCGCCCGGCAGCAAGCCGGAGAAACGCCCGGGTCATGGGTGCTGGACGGCGTACTGCGCCAGCTTGCCCAGGTCCGCAAGGCTGGCTACATCGTATGGGCCGTACCGCTAGCGGAGATTGACGCTGTGCTGGGCGGACATGGCGGCAGCAGCCGATCGCCCTTCGATCTGAACCGCGCCTGGGGCCAACCGCCCCTGCGACACGAAACGCGCGTGCTGCGTCAGGATCTCCAACGCTGGAAGGAACGCTGCCGTCCGATCCTCGCGCTCGACCTGCGCGCCCCCGGCGCCAGCGAACGCGACGGCGTCTACAGCGCCACTGGAAATGCCGCTGCCGACCCGCTCGCTGCCGAAGAGACGCGCTGGGCAAATGTGATCCAGAATGAGTTGAAGGCGGAATTCGCGGCCAGCGAGTTCAAGCGCGTCATCGCCACTCCAACGGATTCCAGCACGGCAACCTTCTATGACTACCTGCACGGTGAACTGAAAGTCCCCGCCTTGACCTTGGAAATCCCCTACGCCATGGTGGGCTCGCGCGTACTGACCCAGAAAGACTACCGGGAAATCGGGCGCCGCTTAACGGAAGCCATTTTGCGCCGGCGCTCCTGACGGATCCGCAGTTAAATCTTCCGTTTTTTTGAGCATGCCGGGACAAGTTTTCAAGGTGTCTCAGAGGAGTCCGGGTTTTTTCTGAACCATGAGCAGTCAATTCGCGCGTGCACCCATCATGGAACGTGATATAAAGGGCGGCGGCAGACAACGCCAGTCAGCGAGGATATAGATGGTTGAAATTTCAGTCGTGATCCCGGTTTACAACGAGCGAGAAAGCGTAGCGCCGCTGGTCGAGGCACTGCAAGCAGCAATGCTGCCAATGCGGCGGTCGTTCGAAATTGTGCTGGTGGACGACGGCAGCACGGATGGCACATGGGAAGCTTTACGCGAACTGCGTGGACGTTATCCGCACCTGCATCTGATTCAATTCCGGCGCAATTACGGACAAACGGCCGCCATGAGCGCAGGCTTCCGCGAGTCTCACGGTGCCATCGTGGTCACATTGGATGCCGACCTGCAAAACGACCCCGCCGACATTCCGGCGCTGGTGGCGCGCATTGACGCCGGGGCGGATGTTGTCAGCGGCTGGCGCCGCGACCGCAAGGATACATTCATCAACCGCCGGCTGCCTTCCATACTGGCCAACGAACTGATCAGCCGCATCACCGGCGTGCGGCTGCACGATTACGGCTGCACGCTCAAGGCCTACCGGCGCGAAATTGTCGAAAACATCCGCCTCTATGGTGAAATGCACCGCTTTATACCGGCGCTGGCCAGCTGGGTTGGAGGCCGCATCGAGGAGGTTGTCGTCACTCACCATGCGCGCCAGTTTGGCAGCTCTAAGTACGGCATCGCGCGCACGCTGCGCGTGATCCTCGACCTGTTCACGGTGAATTTCCAGCTGCGCTACAGCACGCGTCCGATTCAGGTCTTTGGCAAATGGGGACTCTATTGCGGATTCGCAGGCGCGCTGATCATCGCCGCCATGGTGCTGGGCCACCTTTCCTACTGGGTCTTTGGCACCACGCTGGGAGCCGATTTGATCAAGCGTCCATTCTGGATCATGACGGCTTTCATGCTGATGTTCTTTTGCCTGCAATTTATTTCGATGGGACTGCTCGCGGAAATTCAAATCCGCACCTATCACGAGTCGCAGTCCAAGCCCATTTACACGATCCGCGAGATCGTCGAGCCCGAAGCCTCCGTCGGATAACGCGGCATGTATCCGGAAACCAGTCTGGCCGCACTGGCCGACGAACGAATTGCACTGACCGCGCTGCTGCTCTATGCGGGGCTGATGATGCTTGGCACAATCGCAGCGCTAGTCGTCACAGTACGGCTTGTGCATCGCCCCCCGGACTGGGCCTGTCTCCGGACCGCGCTGGCCGGTGGTCCCTGGCGCTGGCAGGACCTGGGGTTTGTGCTTTTATCGCTACTGGGTCTGCAAGCGGTTACCGGAGCCTGCACGTGGCTGATAATGCATTCCGGATGGCTGCCGCACGGCGCCGCATCAGGACTGCCCATGATGATTCTGGGGAGCCTGATTCTCGACGGAGCCGGATTACTGGCGCTCTACGGCTACCTGCGATGGCGCGGCGTGGCGCCGGATGCGGCATTGAATCTCCGTCAAGCTCAGGCACTGACGGGCCTGCGCAGCGGGGCCGTTGCTTATCTGGCCGTACTCCCGCTGCTTTTCACCACCGCATTAGTGTACCAGTTCATCCTTCTGCGGGCGGGCATCGTGCCATCGCTGCAGAACGTAGCCGAGATTATGCTTCAGGCGCGCGATCCGCTTACGCTGACCTACCTGTTGTTACTGGCAACAGTGCTGGCACCGTTGTACGAGGAATGCCTTTTCCGTGGCATCGTGCTGCCGGTGCTGTTGCGTCGCATGGGAACCGGTCCGGCGATCGCTCTGACTTCACTGATCTTCGCAGCTATTCATATGCACCTGCCCTCGCTGGCTCCGCTCTTCGTCGTCTCCGTCGGCTTTTCCCTGGCTTACCTTTACACTGGCTCGCTCTGGGCTGCGGTCTGCATGCACTCGCTCTTTAACGGTGTCAACCTCGCATTGCTCTGGGTAATTCGCCCGGCGCTTTAGGAATCCTCAAATGCCCATACGCACACTCGAATGGAAGCCCGATAATCCTCCGGATCCACTGCCGGGCCATCTGGTATTCATTGATCAAACGCGGTTGCCGGCACATCTGGAGCAGATCCGTACGACCGATATCGCGGCAACCTGGAAAGCCATCCGCACGCTGCAAATTCGCGGCGCGCCGGCGATTGGAATTGCCGCCGCGTACGGGGTTGTATGTGCCGTGCAGGCGACGGCGGGTTCGCAAACTGCGGCCATGCTTGCGGCGGTCGAAGCGGCGGCCGACTATCTGGCGACCTCCCGTCCGACGGCCGTAAATCTTTTTTGGGCGCTCGGGCGCATGCGGCGGACGGCACACGCGGCGGCGGCACTCAACCCGGCGGAGTTTGCGGCGCGCATGCTTCGTGAAGCGGAACTGATCCGGGATGAAGATGACGCGATGTGCCGGGCCATCGGCCGGCATGGCGCAACGTTACTGCGCGACGGACAGACGGTGCTGACGCACTGCAATGCCGGCGGGTTGGCCACCTCGTCCTATGGCACCGCGCTGGCGCCGATTTATGTCGCGCTGGAACAGGGTAAACGCGTCAAGGTTTATGCCGACGAAACCCGCCCGCTCTTTCAGGGCGCGCGGCTCACGGCCTGGGAACTGCAACAGGCCGGGATTGAAGTCACCGTCATCTGCGACAACACCGCCGCCTGGGTCATGCAACAGGGGCGTGTGGATCTCGTGATGGTGGGGGCCGACCGCATTGCGGCCAACGGAGACACGGCCAACAAAATCGGCACTTATGGCGTAGCCTGCCTCGCAAAGGCGCACGGTATTCCATTCTACGTGCTGGCGCCTTCCTCGACCTTCGACCTCAGCCTGGCTTCCGGGAAGGAAATCCCGATCGAGGAACGCGCCGCAGAAGAAGTCTCGCGTCCGGCGGGTGGCGGACCGGTCGTGCCCGACGGCGTGGCCGTCTATGCCCCGGCCTTCGACGTCACACCGGCGGAAGCAATCACGGCCATCGTAAGCGAACGCGGCATTCTGCACCCGCCCTACACCAGCTCCCTGCGCGCTTAGTCCAGCTGGTCGAAAAATTTGCCATTCACCCGCCTGCCGTTGACTTCCTTCAAAGACGTCAGGCCGCGCAGGACGTGACGCGAGCTGCGTGAAACATCATGCTTGCCATCCACCGTAAATTTCAGAAACTCTATGGCCATGCCCTTTAATGGCGTCAAGTCCTCCACCGGCGTGCCTTCGATGAACAACGAAGTCAGCGGCATATCGCGCAATGGCGTCAAATCCCGCGCCCGGGTGTCAGTAAGATTAAGTTCGCACAGCGGCAAACCAGCCAGAGGCTTCAAATCCGAAACGCCGGTAGCGGACAGATCTAACCGGCGCAAGGGCATTCCCGCGAGGACGTTGAGCGAACTGGCCGTCACACGGGTATGCGCCAGCGATAAATCCTCCAGCCGCAGACCGCGCAGTTGCGTCAAGTCCTGCAGCACTGTGCCCGACATGTCGAGTTGTACCAGCGGCAACGACTTTAAGGTGCTGA
>JBAXJV010000011.1:0-18597 GCA_037137675.1 bacterium
CCTTTCTCATCTCCCGCCCCATCTGGCGGCTTTTGCGCCAGCGGCATTCCTGAATCCTGAATCCTGATCTTCTGAATACCTGGAGAAGGTACGGTCTAATTACATGTTGACACGATGATCTAGTATGATGTATTGTCGTGGCATGAAAACACTTGTGACAACTTTGACCGAACGGGGACAAGTTTCCGTTCCGGCGCAAATCAGAAAACAATTGCATCTGAATCAGGGACAACATCTGGTCTGGGAGTATATCTCGGATCATGAATGCAGGATTCTCGTCACATCCAAGCAGCGTACCATTGGAGCGGTTGCCATGTTGGGCTACGCCAAGCGTTTCAGAACCCCCCGTCGCACCAGTGAATGGATCACCGAACTTCGCGAGGGAGATTTGTAATGGCGTGGGTAGTGGACACGTGCCTTGTTATTGACGTCCTGGATGACGATGCTGAATTCGGGCGGCCTTCGGCGCTTCTGCTTGATCGATTGGTTGCCGAGGAACTGGTGCTTTGCCCCATCAGTTATGTTGAACTGGCTCCAGCGTTTCTGGGCGACTGTACCCGACAGAACGATTTTTTGGAAAATATCGGTATTCATTACTCGATTCCCTGGGCGTGGCAGGATACCCAGAATGCGCACAAGGCTTGGACACGCTATGTGAATCTGCGCCGGGAGCGTAAAACAGATCGAAGGCCGGTTGCAGATATGCTCATTGGCGCATTTGCGGCCAGCCGTCAGGGGCTTTTGACGCGTAACCCTAATGACTTCGCGGCTGTATTTCCTGCGCTAAAGATACGCGTGCCGGAATAATGGCGGCGGTCCATGACGGATCCAGCACTTGAGTTATCATTAGTAATTCCGGTTTACAATTCGGAAGCACTAGCGTCCCATGGGACGCAGGCTGTTAGGCTGTAGGCTGTTAGACTGTTAGGAAATTCGCGTATTTCTGTCTATATTTACTCGATGGCATTTACGAAATTAAACAAGCGACTTTCCGTCGTTTTACCTAACAGTCTAACAGCCTACAGCCTAACAGCCTGTCCCACGACACGCTCTTACATTCATGCTGGATTTCTCTCTTCGTACGCGCTAGATTGTCCTCAGAATTACATGTCCGACACACGTAAATGCTGACTGTGATCGCGCCGTTTCTGAACGAGTGCGAGAATTTGCCGCTATTTTAATTGTGAAGGATGGCGATATGCGTTCGAGAATAGAAGTCAAAGTGCAGGACGGGCTGGTTGCCCCTATGGAACCGGCAAGAACGCCAAGTGCTGGTTGATTGCTTATTTATATGGACTGTAACACGGACAAGGCGGGTGCTGTACTGAGCATGATTCGCCAATGCATGGAAAGCATTGGGCGGGATCTGCATGGTTACAAAATCGTTTTGTTCGGTTCGCGCGCTGCGGGCCGTGCAGGAATCCGCTCTGATTTCGATGTTGGAGTGATTGGCGAAAAACCAATGCCATTGGACCTCTTTTATCGAATCGAGGACAAGCTGGAAGCTCTCCCGACTTTGTACTCGATCGACTGGGTGGATTTAAGCCGGGTGGCTCCCGCTTTCCGTGCGAAAGCTTTGGCGGAGGCAAGCGTGATTCATGGATAAAGCGACCCTTTTGCAGGACTACGAGAAGGCGCTTACGCGATTCGAAGCGGCAATGCAAACGCCGACCGATAACGACCTGTTACGCGCTGGTTGTATCCAGTATTTCGAATTCTCTTTCGAGTTGGCGTGGAAAACCATACAAGCGTACGCCGCTGATGCAGGTATGTTGGAAGTTGGTTCGCCGAAATCCTGTTTACGGCATGCGTTTAAAATGAACTGGATCGCCGACGAAGGCACATGGCTTTCGATGCTCGAATCCCGGAATCGCATGGCGCACACCTATGATGCTGAACGCGCCCTCGATATTTACGATCAACTGCCGACATATGCGAAAACCTTGCGAGTGCTTGTCTGCGAGTTGCGACGGCTTTGAAAATTCGATTCTTCTGGGTTTATCAGGTGATTTTTTAATTTAGCGCAACCGGTACTCGCGCAGAGGCGCGGAGACGCAGAGAATGATGGTCTAAAATGCCAGACACCCGTAAAACGCTGACTGTGATTGTGCCGTTCCTGAACGAGCGCGAGAATCTGCCGCTGCTTTGGGAGCGGTTGCAGGCGGTGATGGCCGGCCAGCCGGAGGCATTGGAACTGCTGCTGGTTGACGACGGCAGCACGGACGGCTCTACGGCCTGGGCCCTGGAACTGGCCCGGCGCGAGCCACGGGTGCGCCTGCTGCAACTCTCCCGCAACTTTGGACACCAGATTGCCATCACCGCCGGCCTGGACCATGCCGCCGGCGACGCCGCGGTGATCATTGACGCCGATTTGCAGGACCCGCCCGAAGTCATTCCCGACTTGCTGGCCAAGTGGCGTGAAGGTTTTGAGGTCGTGTACGCCGTCCGGCGCAGCCGCGAAGGCGAGACCTGGCTGAAGAAGTTTCTGGCTGCTTCGTTCTACCGCATTTTTCGCGCTCTGGCCAAGGTCAACATTCCAATGGACGCCGGCGACTTCCGTCTGGTGGACCGCCAAGTGGTAAATGCCATGAAGGAGGTCCGAGAATTACATCGCTTCATGCGCGGCCTGACCTGTTGGGTTGGCTATCGTCAGTGCGCGGTTCAGTACGATCGCGCCCCCCGGCATGGCGGTGAAACCAAGTACCCCGTCTGGAAATCAGCACGCCTGGCGGTGGATGCGATCACGGCTTTTTCTGCGTCGCCGCTGCGCTGGACGGTGGCGGTGGGATTACTCGCATGCCTGACCGGGTTGCTGTGGTCTCTGGAGATTGTGGTGACACGCTACATAAATCCTGTTGGCTACGAACGTGGATGGGTTTCGGTGATCGCGGCAATTGTTTTCATGGGTGGTGTGCAACTGGTCTCAATCGGTATGCTGGGACAATATGTCAGCCGGATCTTTGAAGAAACCAAGCGGCGCCCGCTGTATTTTCTCAGAGATCAACCGCCCAGATAGTGAACCATGGCCTCGCTTCCGCTATCTGCCAGCAAGAACGATTACGGGCTTGTCCGCTTTTTGGATCACTTTGGCGGTGCGCTGGCGCTGCTGATTCTGGGCTTTTGCCGCCGGCGCTGCAGCGCCCCTCCCCCCGACGTACGGTCGATTCTTTTGATGAAATTTGACGGGTTGGGCGACTTGGTGCTGGTCACGGGGATTGCGGAAGATTTGCGCAGGAAATATCCGCAGGCTTCGATCGCATTGCTTAGCGGACCGTTCAATTACCCGCTGGCGAGCATTCTGGCTGCTTTTGACCGCTG
Organism: bacterium; assembly: GCA_037137675.1. GTDB lineage: Bacteria > Verrucomicrobiota > Kiritimatiellia > CAIKKV01 > CAIYGI01 > CAIYGI01. The sequence goes on from JBAXJV010000011.1 coordinate 3,319, forward strand.
TGTCTGCCTGACGCTGAACGCGCCATGGCGAACGGTCCGAGAATTGCGAAAACTTGACGTGGACCTTTGCATCGATCTGGGAGAATGGTCTCGGATCGAAGCCCTGCTGACCTGCCTGAGCGGGGCAAAACATACGATCGGCTTTCGCACGCGCGGCCAGCACCGGCACTACGCTTACGATAGATTCGGCGACCTACGCTTCGATCGTCACGAGATTGAGAATTACCGTTCTCTACTGCGGCAGTTAGAGATACCGGCAGGCTCTCCCCCGTCGCTCAAGTTGGCGCTGGCGGCAGGCGCTGCTGCAGCCGCGCCACCACTTGCAGCGCTGCCGGACGAACGTTACGCCGTCATCCACCTGTGGTCCGGCAGCGCCAAGTGGGCGAAGTTGAAGGAGTGGTCGGAGGACCGCTGGCGCGAGGTCGCCGCCTGGCTCAACGCCCGGGGGTACGCGGTGTACGTGACGGGCGGCCGCGACGACCAGGCACGCATCAGCGCCTTTAAGGCATCCTGTACATGGCCAGCACGGCGCGTGGAGAGCGCGGCTGGACTTCCGTTCACGGAACTCTTATCTTTTCTCCGTCAGGCTTCGGTAGTGGTGACCATCGACACCAGCATTTCGCACCTGGCGGCGGCGTTGGGGACACCGGTGCTGGCGCTCCATGGGCCGACCAGTTCCAAACGTTGGGGTCCGATCGGGTGCCGTGCTGCGGCGATCGATTCGACCGTGCCCGGTTGCGGTTACATGAACTGGGGAGCGGACAGCGATCGGGAACGGGCACAGTTGAAGTGCATGGAGACCATCACCATGGATCAGGTCACGGACAGACTTCAGGCAATGGGACTCTAGAATCGCAGCACCAGATTGGCTCCCACGGAAAGTAGATGGTGGGACCATGTGTCCGGTTCATTGGAAATCCGTGTCACGGCCCCAGTGACTTCGTCAAGCGACTCCACTGAAGGGAATGTCTGTAGCAGTGACTGCAGGAATCCTTCGGGGTTGTGGCCCTCGCGTTTTAGGTTCGGAGGGTGGAATTCCAAAAATACAGTCGGCGATGCTTTCCTGATGACCTCCCGCGCGCCAGCGATAACGTCCGGTTCGAACCCTTCAACGTCGATTTTGATCATCTTTACGCTTGCCGGGTCGTCGGCGAATACGGTGTCGAGCGTGGTCACTGAGACAGGAATGCCGATTGCGGTGGCCTGAGTCAGATGGTGGCAACCCAGCAAGGGAGATCGATTGTCAAAGACGGCCGTTCCGGTGGTGCGTCCGACCGCGAGGCCATGCACGGTGACCGCCTCGCATCGGTTGCGCTGCAGATTTTCGGCCAGGAACGATGCGGTTGTTGGATCTGGTTCAAATGCCTCAATGCGCAGTCGTCCAGAGGCTTCGCGCGCAGCAAGAATGGAGTACAGGCCTATGTTGGCACCGACGTCGGCGAATCGAACCGGATGCGTGCCTGACAAAGCAGCCGCTTCCGCAAGCCTGCGGATCTCGATTTGGAACACGTTAAGGGTGCCAGCCTCGTAAGTCTGAGCCAGAAGCGAAGCAACCATCATGGTGTCGCTGGTCGGAACCGAGAGCTGAACACCTCGAAACCCGACCTGCATTGTTTTGCAGTTGTTTTTACCAACGAGGATGTCCGCCAGTTTCCCGCTGACCATCTCGGTGATTTTCCAGTGGCGAATGGGAGTGTTGTACAGTAGACTCCTCAGGGTTGTGAACACACGAATAAGAGTTCTAGATATCATGCTGGTGACCATTTCGCGACTCGTCTTGTGCGAGCCGAGAAGAAAATAAACGGAATCAGGCATACGAGCAAGCGCATTTCACACAGTATGAGGGTATGACACGATGTACGACCGGTTTCTGGAAGTGATGCAGAGCCACCCTGTCTGGGTATTGCGCATGGAGCGCATACGGCATGAGCGCGTCCTACGGCAGATTGACCGCCTCGTCCAGCCACACAACAACCCGCGTCGGCTGATCGAGGTGGGTGTCGGGACTGGGGCCTTTGCTGCATGTTGCCGGGGTGCCGGATGGATATACACTGGCGTGGACCGGAACGAAACGCTGCTCAAGCAGATCGGACTGGAGAACGCGGTGCTCGCCGAGGTGCCTCCATTCCCGGACGGCGTGCCGAGAGGGCATTACGACGTGGCCTATTCGGCCTTCGTGCTGGAACACATGGCCGATGGACTCGAGGCGTACCGCTTCATTCAGGCCATGTCCGAACTTTGCCGACCGAACGGCGTGGTAGTGCTGCTGGTGCCGGACTGCCTGACTCTGGGCATAGAGTTTTGGAATCTGGACTACACCCACCGGTTTCCGACCACCGAACGCAACGTCAGCGAAATCGCGCTGGATGCTGGCTTGGAACCTGTGCGAGTGATCCGCTACCGTGGCCCCTTCGTTACCGGCGGGTTGCTGGCGTTCATGCGTTTGGTTGCGCTGTTTTTCCGGTATCGCATATGGGCGGCCTTTTTTGGCCACAAACGCCTATTTTACAGTGTTTTTCAATATGTGAACCAGGAACTTCTATTTCTGGCCCTGGCAAGACGTGGTGAGACCGCGCAGACTAACCGTCAACCTCCGCCGCACCAAAAGTCAGGTGCGCAGGCATCCGCATCCCCATGAAGGTACTACTCCACAATCCGCCAGGAAAGAACCTGTATATTCGCGATTATTTTTGCAGCAAGGTGTCGCAAGCCGACAACCTGCCGCACCCTATCGATCTCGTCATGCTGAGTGGCATCCTGAACCATGAGCACGAGATTTCCATGCTCGATGCGATCGCAAAACCAGAAACACCGGAACATGTTCTGGAAAAGGTGCGCAGTATCGCTCCGGACGTGATCGTGATGCTGGTAGGCTCGGTCAGCCTGCGAGAAGATCTGGAATGGCTGGTCCGGCTGAAAGCCGAGTTCCCAGCCATCAAGGTTATCGGCATTGGCGACGTCTTCCGGGAGAACGGTGACCGGTACCTTCGTGAGAACCCCGCGCTGGACGCAGTGCTGCTCGATTTCACGACCGACGATCTGGTCTGGTATCTGCGGGGGGACTTAGCGCAAGTGCCCAACATGATTGTGCGACTTCCGGATGGCGGCATTGCGGGCGGCACTCCTGCAATGGTTAAAGGATCATTTGAGGTGCCGGTTCCGCGACATGATCTGTTTCTGCCTTACCATTACCGGCATTCATTGATACGGGGGTCTCGCTTCGCGACGACACTTACCGACTACGGGTGCCCGTACCCATGCACTTTCTGCCTGATGCACGAATTGGGGTACAAGTGGCGTCCGGCAGAAAATGTAATGGAGGAGTTGCGCTACCTGAAACAACTGGGCGTCTCTGAGGTTTTTTTCTATTCCCAAACCTTCGGCGCCCAGAAGGCTGCGGCGCACGAACTATGCGAGGCTATGATTCGCGAGCAGCTCGGATTCGGCTGGGTTTGTTTTTCACGCGTGGACGTTGCGACGCCGGAGTTTCTCGACTTGATGAAAAAGGCCGGCTGTCACGGCATCATCTTCGGCATTGAATCGGGTTCAAACGAAATACTGCGGCGGTACCGCAAGCAGTACACGGTCGAGCAGATTCTGGAGACGACCGACCACTGCCGCTGCATCGGCATCGAGACCACCGGCACGTTCATCCTGGGCTTGCCCCACGAAGACGAGACGACCATGCGCGATACGATCCGTCTGCTGAAGCGCGTCAAACTCGACTATGCCGGGATCAACGTGGCGGTACCGCGCGTGGGCACGGCGCTGCGCGATGAGGCGATTGCCGAAAACCTGGTCGGCGAGGATCATAAGATCATGGACCAGTCGGGCACGACGATCTCCATGCCGACCAAGCACCTGACCATTGAGCAGGTTGCGCAGTACCGACGGCAGGCGATCCGCACGTTCTACTTCCGGCCTGGATATGTGGTGCGACGCCTGATGAAGACGAGGCCAGTCGACTTATTGAAAACGTTCCGGAATATGTTGCGCTTGATCCAGACGACTTGGGGCGGCAAGCGGCAGGCAATGGGCCCAGTTTGATGAACACTAAACTGAACAACCCTTTGGCCATCAGATCGTGGTTGCCTGCGGCCCTCTTGGGTGCTGTCATTGTGACGGGAGCTTACCTACGCCTGGTGCGTCTGGACGATTGCGCGTTACGAGCGGACACGATCACCTTCTGGTCGATCTGCCATTCTAACCTCGGACCATGGGATATCGTCGAGAAGTGGAAGGAGTTGGGAATCGGCCACCCGCCCTTCACGCTGATTGCTATCAAGTGGACAATCGATACATTCGGCCTGCCGGTGACGCACGCCAGCCTGCGAATCGTACCCGTTATTTTCGGAATCCTGTGCATTCCCGTGATGTTTCTGATCGGACGGCGGATCGGCGGGCGAGGCCTGGGGGTGCTGCTGGCAGCGCTTCTGGCGCTGCATCCAGTGCACATCCAGATCTCGAGGGAGCCGTATCATTATTCGCTGCTGATCCTCGGTTCCTGCCTGGCGCTGCTGGCCACGCTCCAAGCGTTTGCATCCATCCGCGAGCGCCGCACACCCGGCGCAACCTTTTACATGACGACCGCTTTGGGGATGATCGGCCTCACCTTCAGCACCTTTACCGGCTGGTCGATTGCGGCCGTCGAGGGGCTGGCGATCTTGGGGGCGCTTGCCTGGCGCTGGCGCAAGCAGAATGCCTCTTGGAAGCCGATAGCCGGTACGGTGCTGCTGCTGGCATCCGTTGCGTTGCCCACGCTGGTGGCGCCGTGGGGACTGTCGGAATTCATCGGGAAATTCAGCGGCCCGGAAAAGGACCTGGCAAAGCGTGTGATTGGCGAGAGCGCCGGGCAGGTCTGGCAGTTCCTCGGGGATTCAGCGATGACCTTCGGCTGGGGATCGACGCCGCTGCGCGCGACCTTCCTGCTGATCGTGGCCGCGGCCTGCGCGCTAGTGATCTGGCGGGACCGTGAGCGCCGGGTGCTGTATGCCGTCTGCGCCGGGCTTGTGACAGTCAACGTGCTGGTGTTCCTGGCAACCAGGAGCGCGATCTCGGCCTTTTTTGCCTCGCGCTATGTGTGCGCGCTCCTGCCGCACCTGATCGTGCTGTGGGGCGTTGGAATATGGGGCGTGGTCTGGATCGCCAATCCTGCGCAGGGGAGACTGGAGAAGCGGTTTGTGGGTGCGGCGGCGGGCGTGTTGATCGCCTGCGCGCTTGGCCTGTACGCCGGTCCCGCGTGGGACTCGACGCGGATGCTGGGACAGTCTACGCCGTACCGGTCCGTCCAGGCATGGTTCAACTCGCATTTACCCCAGAACACGCTGGTGCTGGTGGACCGCTGGTTCGAACCATGGAATGAACTGCGGGTTTATAACTCCACCAACGTCAATTTCACGTTCACGATTCCGAATGAACCGATGGATGTGTTCATCAAATACAACTGGCGACAGACGGCGATCGACTTCTTCGACCGTTTTCCAGATGCCGCTTACCTGGAGTTCGTCAAAAGCTACGCGGGCGCCGCGGGCGTCGGTCCCTGGGACTGGCCAGAACGGTTCTTCAAACGACACACGGTGGTCGTGGACGAAGTGGGTCTCCGGCTCTGGGAAATTGGGCTTGTCAGCCGAAACGACGGCCGTAACCGGACCATGGTACAGATCTATTACAATACGCGCGAAGATGTCGTAGACCACGCCCGGCAGGTGGGGAAGAAGTATCTCGTGTTGTACGGGCCAGCATGGGGCTACACCAAACTCTGGCAACAGCGCCCCGGCGATTTTCGCGATTGGCGCGTCATGGATGAGGATGCCACGCTGGATGTGTTCAATTTGACGGGGGCCGCGACAAACGTGACGCTCCGCGTACGGGCGGTTGCGGTCAACGGGGCGAAGCATTTGCGGGCCTCCGGCGGCCAGGAACACACCTTTGCCGCGGGCCGCATCGAGGAATGGACGTTGGGGCCAATTGCGCTGGCCCCTGGTTCGAACACGGTAACGCTCACTGCTGCAACAAGGCCGGACGGACAACGTTTGCCGCTGTTGGTGGAGGATGTCACGGTCGCGGACGGATCGGTCGCCGATAGCAAATAATCGCGCATGACCGAGGCCGTGGTTCATGGGAGAAGCAATATGCAGCAGAAAAAACCAGCGCCAGCCCAAACATCGAACCCAACCGGCGTGCCACAGGTTGTCTCCGCCGATTGGAGCAACCGTACCTTGTCGCTGGGAAAGATTGTTGTCCTGCTGCTTGCTTGCATTCACCTAGTGATCGCCACGCAGATCGTGACAAACCGGCTTACGCATGCTGCCTACGACAACGCCGATGCCGTGCATGGCCTGTTCTGTTACGAGGCGGGGGAAGGAATGCCACTGTACGGAAAATACACGCCACACACCGAACCATTGAATTATACGCCGTTGACACTCCAGACCGTCGGATTTATCAGTCGGTGGTTCGATTACGACATCCGCGCAATGCGCGCCGTGATCGCCTTCTTTGGCGTCGGCAGCATGGTGTTAATTGGGCTGATCGCTTACCGATTGACCAGAAACCGGTATATGTCATTGATCGCAGCGTTGCTCTTTTGCGGGATAGACGTCGGACCCTGGTACGTGACCCTCATTCCCGATCCAATGCACGTCTTCTTTGCCTTGTTGGGTGTATTGCTGCTAATTCGCGATGAGAAGTTGAGTTGGAGCACTGCAATGCTGGCAACGCTCGCTTTCTTTGCCTGTTTCTGGTCGAAGCATACAGGCCTGGCCTACTTGGCGGCGGGTATGTTCTACATGCTGGTGCGGGACTGGCGGAAGGGATTAGCGGCGATGGCTTTGGCTGCGGTGTTGGTCTTAGGATTCTGCGGTTACTACGCGACGCGTCCGGGCTCGACTTTTCTTGCAGCGATGCTAGGACACGGTAACGACCCGATGAACTGGTCTTCGTTTTTAACGCCTGTCCTGTTTCCTTCGCTGTTGGGCCGCTTCGGACTGCTGGTGGCGGTGGTGGTGGCCGGCCTGGCCGGCAACGGGCTAAAACTGGGGAATTGGTTGAAACCGCAGTACATTCTGCTGGGGGCAGCCACTGTGGTTGGGCTTGTCACGCAACTCAAATACGGGTCCGGAGGATCGCAGGCCATTGTCTTGTACGGCATGATCATCTGTCTGGGCGTGGCATTCCTGTATGAATTCATCAAACGGAAATCCGTTTCGGGCGCGATGGTGCTCGCAATTCTCGCGGTTCAGTCCGTGGCCTTGATTCATCCATTCGCCAATGACCTGATCACCGACGACGACGACGCCCGCTTCCAACAAGTACTGGAGGTGCTGAGAACACCTGGGAAGTCGGTCTACTACAACCCTGGCAACGGTTTCCTGAATCGGTTGGTGGGCAAGCAGATCTATGGAAATGCGGGGCAGAGTTGCTGGTATAAGGGGCAGTATGATCGGTCGCGTATGCCCGCTGAGCGGCGGGCATTTTGGGACAGCGACCCGTTCGACATCGTGATGATCGATGTTCCGCTCGAGGACAACAGCTGGCTTCTCTACGACCGGTTGAATGTGGCCTACAAGGCCGTGCAGGAGATTCCGGCGTCCGCGTCCGATTATTCGCACTCGCTGCGATTTAAGAAGGTCATCTTCGAGAGGAAGGGCGCGGCGCTGGGGATCGGCGCTCCGACTGTGGATCCGACGATCGGTGGGGTGGGTGGAACACGGGTAATGGGTCCATGAGCAAGAGCTGGATGGGGGTATGGTGTCAATGGGCAGGAGGTTGTTGGCATACGACGCTGGCCGAGGAGAGCCCGAGTTCAGTCAGGTGCGCGACTCAGAACGGCCAGAAGCGAGAGGCCGACCGGGGCTGGGCAAAATCTGCAACAGGCGGGGCGCACAAGCAGTTCGTAGCAGACCCGATTGATGAAAACCGACGGAATGTAGTCTTCGCTACGCGCAAGCTCTTCTCTTGCAGGCCTAAGCCGTCGGCACCACCGTACCAGCGCAATCGGCGGGAGCAGTATAGTATTGTAGTAGGCACAGCGTAAAACGCGGACGCCAGGCTGTCTGACAGTCTGGAGAAGAGTGCTTTTTGTGTAGCGTCGGTGATGATGCACGGCTTCATCCCAATCGCTCCACATCCACGGAAGCGCGGGGACGGTCACCACGATAATCCCGCCAGGCCGCGTCAAACGGATCATTTCGCGCAGAGCTCCCGCGTCGTCTTTCACATGCTCGATCACATCCATCAGGGTGACGACGGTGGCACTGGCGGATGGCAGATGAACGGTGTGGAGATCGGACTTCAGCACCTGTCCGCCGGCTGCTTCCACGCGTGGTCCTGCGATGGCGAGGCTTTCGTCGTGATCGTCAATCGCCAGTATCCGGCAGCGACTCGCCATTTCAACCGCCCAAGTGCCGGACCCCATGCCGGCATCGATGAGGAGATCGTCGGGCGTCAGTTGAATGAACCGATTGATCCAGTATCTGACAATGTCGCGTTTGCCGCTGTAGAACCAGTGGCGTTCGTCAATCTGCCGCAACTTCGAGTATTCTGCCGAATTCACGCAGGGGTGTCTCCGGTCGGTCGGTCTGCTGCAGCGCCGGTCCCGTGACTGGTCCGCGACTTGCGAAATGCATTGGTCGCCAGCGTGTATGCACCCAGCAGGAGATCCCGGGCTTCGCCGGAGCTGCGGAGTGAAACGATCCGCTTCCTAATCACACTCCAGCGGAAGTAATAGCGGCTGTAAGCGTGTCGGTGAAACTCCAGCAGTTGGCCGGCCGTGAGTCCTTCGGGGACGTATATCGGCGCATCTGGAAAGTTGAATTCCGGGGTGATTCTATGGAGAAAATACTCAGGATCGAAGGCCCCACTCTTGCAGGCGCGCAGGTACTCGCGGGTGCCAGGCAGCGGGATGCAAAGCGTAAACGAGGCTATTTCAAGGTTCAACTCGATGGCAAACCTTAACGTGTCTTCCATTTCGGCGAGGCTCTCGCCTGGGAATCCGAACATGAAGTAGCCGCGCATGGGGATGCCAACCTCCCGAGTCATCGCCACTACGTCGCGAATTTGGTCCTTGGTCGTTCGTTTATTGATGTAGTCGAGGATCCTTTGGTTGCCGCTTTCGATGCCGTAAGCAATGTACGTGCATCCGGATGCCTTAAGGTTTGTCAGCACCTGTCGGTCGACGCCGTCTATCCGCGCTTCAACGGACCATGTCCGATCGAATTTGCGTGACCTCAACCCGTCGCAGACGGCCAACGCAACGTCGTGGTTGCTCACAAAATTGTCGTCCCATACCGCCACGTCGCGGGCCCCGTAACGGTCGCGGAGAAGAAAAAACTCCTCGATGATCCGGTCGGTGGAGAAATACCGGACGTTGGTGCCGAACGTCAGTTTGCTGCAAAAGGTGCAGAGACCCGGACAACCGCGCGATGTGAGGAGTGAGTGCGAAGGCTGCGTGGACGCCCGCGCGATACTGCTCCGGTAAAGTTGCATAGGCAGGAGCGTGCGATCCGGGAGCGGCACCCGATCAAGCGGGTCAATTTTAGGACGTGCGCCGGTGAACACGTATTTCCCTTCATTGATATACCCGACGCCGGGAATGGCGCGGAGGATGTTCCGGTCTTTGTTTCCGCCCAACCACTCGACCAAATCAAGCAGAGTCTGTTCGCCCTCGCCAATGACGGCGAGGTCAGCGCCTGAATAGAGCATCGTCTGCGGCAGGGCGGTAACGTGCGGTCCGCCAACCACCACGGGCGGAGTGCCGTCTGCGGACTTGATGGCCTGGACAAGTTCTAGTGCCCGGAGTGCGAAGGCGCTGACGACGGTGATTCCGGCCACGTCATAGGACTTGGATATGTTGACAAGTTCGCTGATGGGTTGTGGTTGGGCAATTCCGTCAACGATGCTGCACGCGTGGCCTTGGGCTTTCAGGTAGGCAGCAAGGTAGGCGAGACCGAGCGGTGGTATGATGCTGGCGGAACTTTCCGACCCGCGGGCGAACAGTTCCGTTTTGCTTAGGGGCGGTTGGATAAGAAGAACTTTCGCCATGGACTTTCTCCCTCTCATGCAGGACCAGAACGCTGCGGCGGAAATTCTGCCGTAGGCGCAGACTCGGTGATGCGATCGACAACATAGGCCGGACGCGCCTTCAGCTCATCGTAGATGCGCGCAACGTATTCGCCTATCACACCGATCCCGAAAAGGTTAATTCCGCCGAAGAAGAGTATCGAGAACATCTGCGAAGCCCATGCGGTGATCGCTTTGCCCGTGAATATCTTGTGGTAGAGAACGAAGACGATTAGAGCAAAACAGAAAAGCAGAGAGAGAGCCCCGACGGCCCGGAGAATGAAAATGGGGAAGTAAGAGAAAGAGAAAATCGCGTTCATCGAGAGCTTCCAGAGGCCGCGGAGGCCGACGCGCGAGCGCCGATCATGCCGGGCACGACGCGGGACTTCGACTCCGGTCTGGCGGAAACCCGCCCACGCGCGCAAACCCGGCAGAAAGCGGTTCCGTTCTGGCATGGCGCGCAGCACGTCCACAAGACGCCGGTCCATTAACGAGAAGGTGCCAGCGTCACGCGGGATCGGCGTGTCGCTGATCATCCGTAGCAGGCGGTAGAACACGGCTGTCGCGAACCGGACGGGCAGTAGTTCCTTGCGCGAGGTCCGTACGGCGTAGACGACATCGTTGCCTTCCTGCCATTTTTCCAGAAAGGTGGGAAAGGCGGAAGGGTCGTCCTGAAGGTCAGAATCCATGAGGATCACAACGTCGCCCCGGGCATGATCGAGGCCGGCGGAAATCGCGGAGCCGTGCCCGAAGTTGCGGCAGAGATGGATCACCCTGATTGTCCCGCCAGAACTGGCGGCAATTGCATCGAGTCGTTGTTCAGTCCCATCGGTACTGCCATCATTGACAAGAACAAGCTCGTAGAGGACTTGAGGACGTAGCGAGGTCAAGACGTGCCGTACTTGTTCCACGAAGGTTTGCACAATTGACTCTTCATTGTAACATGGCGCCACCACGGAGATAAAAGGAGGATTTGGTGTCTGACGTGTCATCATGGAGTCACCGGATATCTGTACCCTATGCTTATTTCAGCAGATCTTTCCGCACGATAATGGGAAGTTTTCCGTTGTTGATCGTCCCCATTCCGGACCAGTCAATGGCCAGAGACGCATAAGATTTTTCATTGTCTGTCAGGTATTTCTGGCAGGCAGCGAGATACTCTGGCGGTTGATGGCCCATTGTAAAAAAACAGAAATATGCTGGCCTTGTTGCACAGAGACGCTCGTAAAAATACGGCTCGGTGAAATACTTCCGTTTCTCGGCCGGCACGATGTCCCTGTATGCCCTTACTTCGCTGAGATAAATATAGGATGGGTCGGGACGGAAAGTAGGAGCCGTGAACGACATGGAGACCTGATATTCGTTTTCCGGAATCAACTTCGTCAGGATCGCCTGTAACTCAATATGTTTTAATGTGGAAGCATCCTTGATGCCCTGTTTAGCCGATGGCCAAACGAGGTACAAACATGCGGCCAATAACCCTGTCGCCAGGACGCTCATGTGCGGTAAAGGAACCGTGTCTGCGACCAGTGCCATTCCTATAGCAGCTGCAATGAAAAGGACGGCTTGGGATTGCGAATATGGGCATGTGTTGAAAAAAGGATACGCTATGGCCGCAAGCAGAACACCAGCTGCAATGCCCCTGTACTGCCAAGGAAGGGCGTGATGCTTGAAGAGGCGTTTTTTTGAATCGAGCAAGCGGACGACAACGAGCACAGGTGCTGTCAAGAGTAGCACGGCTATCGGCCAGATCGTCGAACTGAAGAGTAGCATAGCAAGACTGGATGCCAGCGTTGCTTCGCCTTCTCCACGGTAGAACCCCGTCTTGGTTGCCAGAGACAGCAGTTCTTTAAACGATGCCAGATCCGCACGAATAATGAACGCGCCAACGGCCAGCGCTGCAAAGAGTCCGACGGATGCCCATATGAGGCTCTGGCGGACATTGATCGATCTGGTTTTACATCCCATAATCAAGTATCCCAGCGCAGCCCCGCCTACCAAAAAGACATGCTTTGGCATAACGAGTAGTGAAAAGACCGCCAGAAAAGCCGCTGCGGCGATCGAAGATCGGTTCGACGGCCAACGGCACAACAACAACAGTCCCAAAAGAAACAACACATAGGCGAACGTGTCCGGTCGGAATTGCCGGAACGCTTCGTGACAGCACGCAGGTGGGAGGAGCATGGCAACGACGCCGGGCCAATAGGCGTCGCATGCTTGTTTGGAGATAGCACATGCAAGCAGTGCGGTTAGTCCCAGCACGGACAGGGAGAAGATTCTAGCATAAATGAGGAAAGCCGCATCGTTTGGGAATACGTCAAGCAGGAACCCAAATAGACGGTAGAAAAGAGTAGGGTAGGGGCATAAAAAGTCAACATTGGCCAGAAGTCCACGATGAATAAGCCACATAAAGTGAATGTGGTTGTATTCGTCAGGGCTGAGTCCGCACATCAGCGTCACGCATATTGCTTGAAGCGATAATAATGGAATCAACAACCATGGCAGGTATGTACACATCATCCTCCATGAAGTTATTTTTGTGGGCACCGTGGCTGCTCCGAGAGGCGCACCAAAAGGAGCTCTTTTCGGATGCGAGCGTGTGACAATGTTTTTGACTTTCATGACGATGCAGTTGTAAGGATGGTGGATAAGTTGGCTGTTTATCCCAAAAATAATGGCTGCATGTCAACAACGCGCGACACAACGAGCCAGCCAGCCTGAATTCGCCTGAATTCACGCCTGAATTCTCGGTTGCATGATGGTGGATTACCCGCTATCTTCGGTTTGTTTCTGGCCGCCGCGGGCGGTCAGTTGCAGGAGGATCGCATGACTGGGAAGATTGTCATTACCGGATCGGAAAGTTTCATCGGCCAGGAACTGAAGGACCATTGCCGGGCTAAGGGCATCGGGTTCCTCGGCCTGGACACCGTGCCGGGCAGCGGCGCCGACTACCGCCAACTCGACATCCGCTCCGCGGAGGTCGAGCAGGCAATCCCAGAGCAGGCCGAGGCGCTGATCCACCTGGCGGCGATTTCCAGGGACCAGGACTGCCGGAGGGATCTGACGACGGCCTTCGACGTGAATGTCCAAGGAACGATCAACCTCATCAAGGCGGCCCAGAACCGCCACGTGAAGCAGTTCATCTTCGCGTCCAGCGAATGGGTCTACGGGGGAGTGCAGCCTGGTGTCCTGCAGAAGGAGGACGATCCGGTGGACATCACGCGGATGACCTCGGAGTACGCGATCACCAAGATTCTCGGAGAGCGCTTGCTGGCCCTGACACACCAGCGCGGTCTGTGCCCGGTTACGGTACTGCGCTTCGGGATCGTCTACGGCCCCCGCGCCAAACCCGGAAATTTCCTGGAGGGACTCTTCAACGAGGTGCGCACGCTGGACACGATCGATGTCAAGGGTTCGCTCGAATCGGGACGGCGCTTCGTGCATGTCTCCGACATTTCCGAAGGGATCCTGAGCGCGCTCGGAAGGCCGGGCTACGAGGTGATCAACCTGACGGGCGACACGGTGGTCACGATGCGCGAAATCATCCAGACCAGCGCCCGCCTGCTGGGACGGAACCCGCGCGTGATGGAATCCGATCCGAAGGCCATCAATCTCCGCAATCCGGACAACAGCAAGGCCAGGAACTTGCTGGGCTGGCAGCCGAAGATCGGACTGGAACAGGGGTTGACCACACTGCGGGCGTTTCACGAGGGCGGCAAGTGAGCAAGGCACACGACCGACTGGACGGCAAGCAGAAGACCCTGGCGGTGGGCGTGCTGCAGGTGCGCTACTGGCAGCATCTGGTCAATGAGAACCTGAAGAAAAACGGCTTCCCGGTGCCGGTGCATGTGGCCTTCGGGCATGAGGCGGTCGCCGTGGCGCTTTGCGCGGCGATGCAGCCGCCGGACAGCCTGATCCTGTCGCACCGGAACATCGAATACAACCTGGCGCGCGCGGGCGCGCTGCAGCCGGTCTGGGACGAATACATGCGGCTACCGACCGGAGCGGGCGCGGGGCGGCTCGGCTCGATGAACCTGACCAACCCCGAGCGCGGCATCCTTTACACCTCCAGCATCCTGGGCAACAATTTTGGCGTGGCCTGCGGCGTGGCGCTGGGGTACCAGCTGGCGAACAAGCCGGGCGTGGTCACGGTGCTCACGGGCGACGGGGCGATGGAGGAAGGCACGTTCTACGAGAGTCTGGTGCTGGCGCGCTCGCTCGGGCTCAAGTGCCAGTTTGTGGTGGAGAACAACAATCACGCCCTGGCTTCGACGATCGAGCAGCGGCGCTGCCCCATCGACATCGAACACCTCTGCAACGCCGTCGAAGTTCCCTATCTGAAGTTGTCTGGCAATTCGGTGTTCGACTACGCAGCCAAACTGGACGGCCTGCGCGAGACGATCGTGGGCTCTTCGGCGCCAGCCTGTGTAGAGGTCGACCTGACGACGATGAACCGCCATGCCGGTGCTACGCCGGGCTGGTCGGCAGATCCCATGAACGTGGATCTCCAGCGGGGGCTGATCATCCGGGAGGATGACAGCGATCCCGTCTATGTGCTGAAGCAGGAACTTGCGCCTGCGTGCTACGCGGAGATCGAACAGCTCGCGACAGCGCAGAAGGGGAGCGCGTAAGATGCCGAATTACATCGGGGCCCTCAATCAGATGATCGCCTCCACGGTCGGCGGCATACCCGGCCTGTGCCTTTTCGGACAGAACATCGACACCGGCACATACATCACCGGATTGACCAAGAACCTGGCGCCCCCGCCGGGCGGCAGGATCATCAACACTCAGAACAGCGAGAACTCGCTGTGCGGCATGGGATTCGGGATGATGCTGGCCGGCGCCCGCTGCGTCTACTTCGCCAAGCAGCTGGACTTCATGGTGCTGGGCCTGGACCATTTCATCAACACGTACAACATGGTCCGCTGCCACCCTGCGCCGCAAACCCTCGGCAGTTTCACGATCATCGCGCTGGTGTGCGACCAGGGTTTGCAGGGGCCGCAGTCGAGTTTCAACAGTTTCGGGGACTTCTGTTCGATGGCGCGGATTCCCTGCTATTCGCTGACCAACAGCCAGGACGCCGCGCAGATCCTCGGAACGGAGCTGACCAAGCCCGGTTTTCGCATGATCGGCTTGAGCAGCCGCCTCTTCAAGACGGAGTTCCTTCAGTTGGAGAAGCTGCAGGCCGCGGACGACGGATCGGTATTCCAGTACACC
>JBAXJV010000012.1:0-18496 GCA_037137675.1 bacterium
CTTCCTTGCGCATGGCGAAACGCCAGCTTCTCCGGAGTTCGGAGTAACCGTTGAAAGGGTTATGAAATATCTGCTTTCGGTGCAGAAATCCACCGGAATGTTTGCCGATGGCGGAAGCGCCTATGGTCATGGCATTGACACCTATGCCGTCAGCGAAGCTTACGCCATGACCAAAATTGTCTCTCTCAAGGAGGCCATGGAAAATGGGATGAAGGTTATTATTGACGGCCAGCAAAAGACTGGTGGATTCACTTACGGCTACGGCCAGGGCCCCACTTTCGACCTTTCGGTTTCAGGCTGGCAGTTTCAGGCAATGAAGGCCGCCAGGATGGCGGGCGCCTCCAATCCAGGCCTGGAGGCGTCCATAAACAAGTCCATCAATTTCCTTGAAAAGAACGCCTTCGCCAGCGCTGGCGAAAATTCCGGGTTTGTCTATTCCGGCAAACAGGGGACTCCGCCGGCCGGCGGTGCGTCACCGAGCATGACAGGCGCCGGCACGCTGGCACTGCAGTTGCTGGGCCGTGGCAATTCGCCGTGCGTCAATGCCGGGATTCAGTTTCTGGAACGCGTGAAGCCGCAATGGCCTGACAGCAAAGACGGCAAGGCCAAGGCGCCGTTGTACACCTGGTATTATGTGACGCAGGCCAAGTTTCAAAAGGGCGGCAAGACCTGGGATTCATGGAACAACGCGTTTTCCCGTGAAGTAATTGCCAATCAAAAGGCCGATGGCCACTGGGAAGATGGAGACCATGGCGGAACTGTGTATGCGACCACTTTGTGCACGCTGATGCTGGAGGTCTACTACCGCTATCTGCCGAGTTATAACAAGCACGAAGACAAGTCGGAAGCGCCCGAAAAGGTCTCCGACGAGCCAGCCATCTCGATCAGCGTGTAGCGTCAGCAATCTGTCGTTGCCAGGCCAAAGGATTGCGGGGGTTGTCGCGCTTCGGTAAAAGCGGCGATTCAAGCGCAACATTTCCAACTTGACCGGCAGCAGGCTAATATGGTCTCCTGCGCAGCACGATTTTAGTGTTGGGAATCAAGCTAGGCGGAAAGCATACGAACGCCGGGGTTTTCCCGGAAATATCAGAAAGAGGGCGGCTTATGATGCGATTATCAGGCATGCGGGTTTGGGCGCTGGCGGCGATTGCGTTGCTGGCATTGGCAAGCGGTACGGTCTGGGCGGGCGAAGCGGACATCAACCTTCCCGATCTCAGCCAGGTGAGTTTTCCCGGCATGACGGGAATGCACCTGATGTACATAGGGTTGGTGGTGTGCGTGATCGGGCTGATTTTCGGTTTGGTCCAGTACCGGCAGACGGCTGCCATTCCTGTGCATGAGGCCATGAGCTCGGTTTCGCAGACGATCTGGGAAACCTGTAAGACCTATCTCTGGCAGCAAGGAAAATTCCTTTCCGTGCTATGGCTTTTGATTGCCGCCTGTATGATCTATTACTTCGCCGTGTTGCAAGGCAAGCCTGCGATGGATGTCGGGGTTATCCTGCTGGCCTCGATTTTCGGCATCCTCGGCTCCTATGGAGTGGCCTGGTTCGGCATTCTGATCAATACCAAAGCCAATTCCCGCTCGGCTTTCGCAGCGTTGGAAGGCAAGCCGTGGAAGCCGCTCGCAATTCCGATGAAGTCCGGTATGAGCGTCGGTCTGGTGCTGGTGAGCGTGGAACTCTTTTTCATGATTTGCATTCTCTGTTTTCTGCCGGCGCGCATTGCTGGCGCCTGCTTCATCGGCTTTGCCATCGGCGAGTCGCTGGGCGCGAGCGCGCTGCGCATTTGCGGCGGTATTTTCACCAAGATCGCCGACATCGGCTCGGACCTGATGAAGATTTTCTTCAAGCTGCCTGAGGACGATCCCAAGAACCCCGGCGTGATCGCGGACTGCACGGGCGACAACGCCGGCGACAGCGTTGGTCCGACTGCAGACGGCTTCGAAACCTACGGGGTGACCGGGGTGGCGCTGATTTCGCTGCTGGCCCTGGCGCTGGTGAACAACCCGATGTGCGGGACGCTGATTGTGTGGATCTTCGTGATGCGTATTCTGATGATTCTGACATCGCTGGCGGCCTATTTCATCAACGATAAGCTTTGCGAAGCCCTCTTCGCTAAAGAGCAGCATTTCGATGCCGAAAAGCCGCTTACGTACCTTGTCTGGATCACCTCGCTGCTCTCGATCGGGGTCACCTATGCAGCCAGCTTCTGGTTGCTGCCTGCAGCGCAGTATCAGGGCCTCTGGTGGGTGCTCGCCACGGTCATTTCCTGCGGCACCGCTGCCGGCGCGTTGATCCCCGAATTCACCAAGGCCTTCACCAGCACGAATTCGCGGCATGTCAAGGAAGTCGTAACCTGTTCGCAACAGGGCGGCGCTTCGCTCAACATTCTGTCGGGCCTGGTTGCCGGAAACTTTTCAGCTTTCTGGGAAGGCTTGCTGATTGTTGTGCTGATGGCCATCAGCTACGCGCTTTCACAGTCGCAGACGCTGGCGACGCTGATGCCGCCCGCGATGGCCTTCGCCGCGCCGATTTTTGCCTTCGGTCTGGTGGCCTTCGGCTTCCTGGGCATGGGGCCGGTGACGATTGCGGTGGACAGCTTCGGGCCGGTTTCCGACAACGCGCAGTCGGTCTACGAACTCAGCCGCATCGAAGCGCGCCCCGGCATCAAGCAGGAGATCGAAAAGGACTTCGGTTTCTCGCCGAACTTCGAGAACGCCAAAGACATTCTTGAGAAGAACGATGGCGCCGGCAACACCTTTAAGGCTACGGCCAAGCCGGTGCTGATCGGCACGGCGGTGGTTGGCGCTACGACCATGATTTTCGGCATCATTCTGCTGCTCAACAACACCGTTGCAAACGGCAAGATCATGGAGCAGTTGAGTCTGGTGCAGCCCTTGATCCTGCTGGGCCTGCTGATTGGCGGAGCGGTGATTTACTGGTTCACCGGCGCCTCCATGCAGGCGGTGGTGACAGGTTCCTACAGGGCGGTCGTTTACATCAAGGACCACATGCGGCTCGATGATGCGGCGTCGGCCTCGATTCAGGACAGCAAGGAAGTCGTGAAGATCTGCACGATCTATGCTCAGAAGGGCATGGTCAATATCTTTGCGGTAATTTTCTGCATGGCGCTGGCGCTGCCGTTCCTGAACGCCTTTCTGTTCATTGGCTATTTGATCGGCATCGCAATCTTCGGGCTCTACCAGGCGATCTTTATGGCTAACGCAGGCGGGGCCTGGGACAATGCCAAAAAGATCGTGGAAGTAGACATGAAGGCCAAGGGCACGGACTTGCATGCGGCCAGCGTGATTGGCGACACGGTCGGCGACCCGTTCAAGGACACCTCCTCGGTGGCCATGAATCCAGTGATCAAGTTCACCACGCTTTTCGGCTTGCTGGCCACGGAAATCGCCGTGACTGTGCCGGCGACGCACACGACCTTCAAGTACTGTTTCGCAGCCGGCTTGATCTTCGTCGCGTTAATTTTCGTTTACCGCTCGTTTTACGGCATGCGTATCCCGGTGGATGGCGGAATGGCAGCTAAAAAAGCCTGAGCAAATTCAGCTTTAACGGGGCCGCTGACGCAATATGAACGTCAAGACATTACGGGTGGGCATTTTAGGGCAGGGGCGCAGCGGGCACGACATCCATCTGCGCTGGTTGCGGGAAGCGGCCGCACAGTATCAGGTCGTCGCGGTCGCCGACACGTTACCGGAACGGCACGAGGCCGGAGCGGAGCTCGGCGCCCGGGTTTTCAGTAGCTACCGGGAGCTGCTGGCCGACCGCAGCCTGAAGCTCGACCTTGTGGTCAACGCGCTGCCGAGCTTTCTGCATTCCGGGCCCACGGTCGAGATTCTGAACGCCGGGTTTAACGTCGTATGCGAGAAGCCGCAGGCGCTCACGGTGCGGGAATTCGATGCTGTGGTTGCGGCGGCGCGCAAGAACCGGCGCCATTATTTCCCCTTCCAGAATTCGCGCTTCTACCCTTATTTCGCCAAGATTCAGGAGGTTATCGCTTCCGGGAAGCTCGGGAAAATTGTCTTTATACGCAGCAACTGGAGCGGTTTTTCCCGGCGCTGGGATTGGCAGTCCATTCAGGAATACCGTGGCGGTAACCTGCTGAACACCGGGCCGCATCCGCTCGATCACGCCATCGTAATGTTCGGCCCGAAAATGCCACGGGTTTTCGCCAAGCTTGTTTCGGAAAACCCGTTTGGCGATGCCGACAATTACGCTAACGTGATTCTGCACGGGCCCGGCGCGCCCACGATCGAAGTGGTTGTCAACTCGTTCCAGGCCTATGCTCAGGGCGAGCAGTATAATGTTGGCGGCACTTGCGGGGGCCTCGCGGGTGGGGCGGCCGGCTTGAAGTGGCGGTACTTCGATGCCGCCTCGGCGCCGGCGCACAAGTTTCAAGGGACGTGGTCCGACAAGCGTACGTACTGCAGCGAAACATTGCCCTGGGTCGAGGAGGCGTGGACCCCCGACGAAGGCCAGCGCGACGTTTTTCAGACCATCAGCAAGGGCTTTTACGACAGCGTCTACGAGGTGCTCGCGCATGGTGCCAGGCCGGTGATTGAAGCCGCTCAGGTCCGTCGGCAGATCGCCGTGATTGAAGAATGTTTCAGACAGAACAAGGTGCCGAAAATGAAGCAGAAATTCCTCAAGCAGGGCCGGTCATGACAGGGCCTGCTCCGTTTAGAATCGGAATTATCGGCGCAGAGAATTCGCATGCGGCGGCGATTGCCAGGGAGATCAACATCGCCGGGACCCCGGCGGGCTTCGCGGTGACGAAGATCTGGGGGGAGACGCCCGAGTTTGCGGCCAGCACGGCGAAGGCCGGTCAGATTCCGGAGATCGTCTCAGACCCGCAGGAAATGCTTGGTCAGGTTGATGGAGTGATGGTTGACCATCGCGACGGCCAGTATCACGTAGCGGCCGCCCGCCCCTTTGTCGAAGCCGGGATTCCCGTGTTTGTGGACAAGCCGCTCAGCACGTCACTTGCGGAGGCGCGCGAGTTTCTGCGTTTCCGGCGCGAGCGCGGGGTGGCGGTTACGACGCTCAGCGGGATCCCGCACCAGTCCTGTATCGGCGGGATCCGCCGCAAGCTGGGAGCGCTCGGCGCGCTGCGGGCTGTACACCTGAATGGACCAGGCGATCCGCACAGCCGGTATGGCGGTGTTTTTTTCTACGGCATCCACCAGGTTGATCTGATGGTGTCACTGTTTGGCATACAAGCTGAGTCCGCAATTGCGGTGATCAATGGCAGCACGCTGGCGAGTGTGGTGACGTACCCGGACGGGCTGAATGTCACAATCGGCATGCCGGGCGTCAAATCTTTTTCGATCACGGCGGTGGGCGCAGAGGGGGCGTTCCATGAGGAAATCACGATGGACGCCAGTTCTTACGCAGCCACCACGGAATTGTTCACGACAATGTTCCGCGACGGAACGGAGCCTTACGACGACGCCCGCATGCTTGCGCCGATTGCCGTGCTCGAAGCGCTGCGCGAGGCGGTCGCCACGGGTCGTAAGGTAGCCGTGCCGGCGGTGGCGTGACCGTTGCGGCATGGCGCGAGAGAAGGCTGAAATGAACCAGACCAGATGCGTGTTGGCTGTCGTTGCGCATCCGGACGACATCGAGTTTTATATGGCCGGGACGTTGCTGCTGCTGCGGCAGCGCGGATGGCATGTGCATTATCTCAACATCGCCGATGGCTGCTGCGGCACGGAGACGCTCGGACGGGATGAGCTGGCTCGCATCCGCCGCGATGAGAGCATCGCTGCGGCACAGCGGTTGGGCGCCACCTATCACGAGAGCATGACCCGCGACATGGAGGTTTTTTACACGCGCGAGCTGCTGGCGCGCGTCACTGCCGTTGTGCGGGAGGCGGCCCCGGAGATCGTGCTCACGCTGTCACCGCAGGATTACATGGAGGATCACCAGAACGCCTGCCGGCTCGCTGTTGGCGCTGCTTTCAGCCGGGGCATACCTAATCTGGTTTCCGAGCCGCCGCACGACATGATCCGCAACTGCGTGACAGTCTACCATGCCGTGCCGCACAGCAACCGTGACAGCTTGCGCCGTCTGGTGCGCTCGGGGTTGTATGTCGACATTGGCGCGGTGCTCGATGAGAAGTCCAGCATGCTTGCCTGTCACCGCAGCCAGAAGGAGTGGTTGGACGCGAGCCAGGGCATGAGCTGCTACCTCGAAGCGATGCGGGAGCTGGCGTGCGAAACGGGGCTCCTGTCGGGGCGTTATGCCAGTGCCGAGGGCTGGCGCCGGCATGCCCACGCGGGATTCTGCGCGCAGAACGCTGACCCGCTGCGCGAGGCTCTCTCAGACCTTTGCTTTGTGGATGAGCGCTATGAACAGGGACTTGGCGAATAACAAGCAATCGTGATTGGATTTAGGCGAAGCATCCGGTAGCATCATCCACCGGAGCCGTGAATGACGCGGTCCCAACGGGAAAACTATCATGCCACCTACTGGACCAACGCCGCCTTCGACACCTTCAGGCCCGGCTCCGCGCAGGGACGGGAAGCCCGAACCATCGCGCATGCCACCGCGCAACCTGCTGATCTGGTTTGCGGTACTTACGCTGCTGATGCTTGCCTGGCAGTTCTACCAGCGCGAAGCCGATACGGTTGACACGATTCCTTACAACCCGAACTTCATCCAGCTCGTCGCCACGAACCAGGTGGTAGAGGCGGAGGTTTACGAGGAAATTTCCGGACGGCAGTATATTGTCGGCCAGCGTCGCGAGATTGATAAGCGTACGAACAAGCCGGGCCGCTTCCGGGTGGATGTGATGGTCACGCCGGAACTTACCAAAACCATGGTGGAGCATGGCATCAAGTTCGCGTTCAAGCGCCAGAGTCCCTACATCTGGCAGATGCTCTCCGGCGTGCTGCCGATTTTGCTGCTGCTGGGGCTGCTGTACTTCATGTTCAACCGGCAGATGAAGTCAGCGGGTGCCGGCGCGCTGGGCTTCGGAAAAAGCCGCGCCAAGAGGCTTAACCGCGATCGCAACAAAACCACTTTTAAAGATGTTGCCGGGGTCGAGGAGGCCAAGGAGGAAGTTCAGGAATTGGTGGAATTTCTTAAGGATCCCAAAAAGTTCCAAAAACTCGGCGGACGCATGCCCAAGGGCGTGCTGCTGATGGGCCCCCCCGGAACCGGTAAAACGCTGCTTGCCAAGGCCATCGCCGGCGAGGCCGATGTGCCGTTCTTTACCATCAGCGGCGCGGACTTTGTTGAAATGTTTGTAGGTGTTGGCGCCTCGCGGGTGCGCGACATGTTTGAGCAGGCCAAGCGCAGCGCGCCATGCATTATCTTTATTGACGAAATCGACGCTGTCGGACGCAGTCGTGGAACCGGTATTGGCGGCGGGCACGACGAGCGCGAACAGACGCTCAACGCCTTGCTGGTCGAGATGGACGGATTCGACACGCAGGAGGGCATCATCATTATCGCAGCCACCAACCGCCCTGATGTGCTGGACCCTGCTTTGCTGCGTCCCGGACGGTTCGACCGGCAGATTGTGATTGATCTCCCGACGCTTGACGGGCGCGTGGAGATCCTGAAAATTCACGCCCGGAAAATAGTCCTGGATCCGGATGCTGATTTGCGCCGCATCGGGCGCGGCACGCCGGGTTGTTCCGGCGCAGATCTGGCCAACCTGCTCAACGAAGCCGCTTTGCTGGCTTCGCGTTCCAACAAGGATGCCGTCAGCCTGGCGGATTTGGAAGAGGCGCGCGACAAGGTGCGCTGGGGCCGCGAGCGGCGCAGCCGGGTGCTCGACGAAAAAGAAAAGCGCATCACGGCCTACCACGAGTCGGGGCACGCGATTCTGACCGTGCTGGTCGAGGAGAGCGAGCCGTTGCACAAGCTCACGATTATTCCGCGCGGCACGGCCTATCTCGGAGCCACCATGCAGCTCCCCGAGAAGGACCGCCACCTGGAAAACCGCACCAAGATGCGCGGCGTGCTCGTAACGCTGATGGGCGGGCGCATGGCGGAATTGCTGACCTTCAACGAGATCACCTCCGGCGCCAGCAGCGACCTCAAGCAGGCCACCCACCTGGCCCGCATGATGGTCTGCGACTGGGGCATGAGCGATGTGATGGGAGCCCAGACTTTCGGAGTGCACGAGGAGCTGATGTTCCTCGGCCGTGAAATCTCGCGGCAGCAGGATTTCAGCGACGACACCGCCCGCCGCATTGATGAAGAGGTCCACCGCCTGCTGCACGAGAGCTACGAGCGCGCCCGTACGCTGTTGACCGAGCACCGTGGCGATTTGGAAAAAATCGCCATGCTGTTGATTGATCGCGAAACCCTTGACGGCCGCGACGTGGAAGATATTGTGCGCTTTGGCCGCATCCGCCCCGAGGAGGAGCGCGCCGCCACGGCCGCCGCGAGCGAGGCGGCGCCCGGCGCCGCTCCGGTTGACGTGGGAGCGAAGAGCGAAGGGTGAGTAGGCGCGATGCATGCCGATCTGCCATGGAGCTGGCGCTGCCGGGAGCGCACGCTGGCCCTTGGTTTGCGTCCGCTTGTGATGGGCGTTTTGAATGTCACGCCCGATTCTTTTTACGATGGCGGACGCTATGTGAACAGCGACGAAGCGGTTGCGCGCGGCCTGGAGCTGGCGTGCTCGGGGGCTGACATGGTGGATGTCGGTGGTGAATCCACCAGGCCCGGTTCAGCAGCGGTGCCGGAAGACGAGGAAATGCGTCGCGTTGTGCCGGTGGTGGCCGGGCTGAGCCGTGCGCTGGCGGCGCAGTGCTGGCCGGGGGGTGCGCCGCTGATTTCGGTGGATACCCGCAAGGCCGGCGTGGCTGCGGCTGCGCTGGAGGCCGGCGCGGCGATCGTCAATGATGTGTCTGCGTTGCGGGATGATTCAGGGCTGCTGGAGGTCGTGCGTGCTGCCGGGGCCGGAGTTGTTTTGATGCACATGCGTGGAACTCCGGGTGACATGCAACAGGCGCCGCATTACGACGATGTAGTTGGCGAGGTCGCCACGTTTCTGCGGGAGCGGGTGGACCATCTGTCGGCGGCGGGCTTGGATCCGGAAACGATGATTGTCGATCCGGGCGTAGGTTTTGGTAAAACGCTGGAACATAATCTGCAGTTGTTGGCGCAGATCGGAGTATTGCAGAGCGCCTGCGCCCGTCCGGTTTTGATCGGGGTGTCGCGTAAAATGTTTCTAGGGCGCCTGACCGGACGCGAAGCGGGCGGGCGGCTGGCGGCCAGTCTGGCGGGAGCGGCCTATGCCGTACGCCGCGGAGCGGCTGTGGTGCGTGTGCACGATGTGCAGGAGACGGTGGATTTATTCAGAGTGTTCGCTGCCCTGCAGGCGGCGGAAGGGATAAGTGCAGGATGACAATAAAGAGCCTCTGGCGGCGGGCTGGCGGGATCTGGCTGGCAATTTTTCTGGCGGCGGTTTTTCTGGCGCGGGCAGAGGCTAAGACGCCTGCGTCCGAGATGGACGCCATGCTTACGGGCCGCGATTTATTGAATCAAGGGCGCTGGCAGGAGGCCGCGCGCTATTTCCGCGCCACCCTGAAGACCGCCCCGGCGTCATCCGAGGCGCGTTTCGGTTTGGCCACTGCGCTCACGCAGATCGAGCGTTACGCGGAGGCCGTTCCGCTGCTGGAAGCCTTGCTGCGGGAATTCCCGGACAATCCCGCCGTGCTCAACAATCTGGCCTGGGTTTTGGCCAAGACCGACGACCCCGGCCTGCGTGATCCGCCGCGGGCGCTGCGCCTGGCGCGCGATGCCGTACTTGCGGGACCTTCCGATTTCAATATTTGGAACACTCTGGCCGAAGCCTATCTGGCCAACGCGCAGCCCGTGCGGGCGCTGCGGGCCGCGCGTGTGGCGCTGGGGCTTGCCCGCTCCGACGGCGGCGTGCGCGATGCCGCACCGCTGGAGAATCTGATGCGCCGCTGTGCCCGGGCGGCCGGCGAATCCTATGGAGGCAGCGAGCTTCAATGAGCGAGCCGGCCTTGAGTCGTTCCGGTTGGCGCGAGGCGTGGGCGATCGGCTTGATCGCCATCTGCATCGTGCTGCTGCTCTGCCTTTTTTCTTATGACTGGCGTGACGTTTCGGCGCTTTCCGTACCGCCGCGCGAACCGCCAGCCAACTTCATCGGCCCATTCGGCGCCTGGACGGCCTTTTCCCTGTTCATGGGCTTCGGTCTGGCGGCCTACTTCCTGCCCGTGTGGTTTCTAGGTTTTGGATTAACGTTGGTCTTCGGAGGAGTTCCCGGGTTACGTGCCAAAATTGTCTGGGCGGCGGTTTTCATGGCCAGTCTGTGCGGGTTGCTTGCGATCGAGCCTGCCTTCTGGAGCCCGCTTTTTCCGCTGCTCAACATTGACGCCCCCGGCGGTATTCCCGCGCAATGTGTGACTGACTGGATGTGCTCCCGAGTACTGGGGCGCGTGGGTACGCTGATCGTGGACATTACCGGCATGGCAATCTCTGTATTGCTGTTTTTCGGCTGGGACGCAATTCGCAGCGGAGCGGTCCGTCTGGCGCTGGCGGTTGAACATGCGATTCAGTCCCGGCGCACAGCGCGCGCCGAACGCGCTGTCGAGAATGCAACCACCCGCCGGACCACGGCGCCGCTGGAGCAGCCGAGCGATACGCTGATCCCCGATAGCGAGGTCCGCTCCTTGCGTAAACCGCGTTCCGCAACGCCACGAACATCTTCGACCGGGTCACTTGAAAGTGCCGTGCCAAACGAGGAGGCCGCCCCGGCGTTTTCTGATTCGTCCGGTCCATCTGGCCCGGATGCTCCGGAAGAGCGTGCGCCCAAAACCGCAATCACGGTCGAGAATGCCGCCACAGGGCGCGGACGTCGCAGCGTATCCCCGGCCAAAGTAGTCCCGCCACCACCCGCGCTCTCCGGCGCCGTCACCTCCAGTGGTGCGACCTATATTCTGCCGGCCGTCGAGCTGCTCGCCAGTCCGGTGGGGAGCGTCCGGCCCGCCATGCCTGAGGACGCCGAAGCGGCTGCGCGAGTTATTGTGGACACGCTCGCTGATTTTGCAATCAAGGTTGAAGTCACTCACGTTGAACAGGGCCCCACTGTCACCCGCTACGAGCTGGTTCCCGCCTCCGGCGTGCGTCTGGAACGGATATCGGCGCTGGCTCCGAACTTGCAGCTCAATCTGAAAGCCAATAGCGTTCGCATTCAGGCCCCCATCCCCGGCCGTGGCACGGTCGGGATCGAGATTCCCAATGCCTCGGCCACGATGGTGTATTTAAGCGACGTGTTGAACGGTCCGGAATGGCGGACCGACCAGATGGAGCTGCCGCTGGCGCTCGGCAAAGATGTGGGCGGCAAGGCCCTGGTGATTGACCTCGCCAGCATGCCGCACTTGCTGATTGCCGGCGCCACCGGGTCGGGCAAGACGGTTTGCATGAACTCGATTCTCGCCGGCTTGCTGCTGGCGCGTACGCCTGACGAAATGCACCTGATGCTGGTGGACCCCAAGATCGTTGAGTTCGCCGCCTACCGCGGTCTGCCGCACCTCGAAGGCGTGCGCAAAGAGGTCATTACCGACTCCAAAAAAGTTGTTGGAGGGCTGCGCTGGGCGATCACCGAGATGGAACGCCGCTACAAGCTTTTTTCAAAGGTCGGCGTGCGCAACATCAAAGGCTTCAACACCCGCACAACCGAGAAACAGCAAACGCTCTTCGGCGGGGAAGAGCCCGCCGGGGGTCTGCCGGTGCGTTTGCCCTACATCGTAATCATCGTGGACGAGCTGGCTGACTTGATGCTGACTGCCGCCGGGGAGATGGAACTTTATATCGCGCGCCTGGCCCAGATGTCGCGGGCGGTCGGCATTCATATGATCCTGGCCACCCAGCGTCCGTCGGTTAACGTGATCACCGGCACGATCAAGGCCAACTTTC
Organism: bacterium; assembly: GCA_037137675.1. Taxonomy (GTDB): domain Bacteria; phylum Verrucomicrobiota; class Kiritimatiellia; order CAIKKV01; family CAIYGI01; genus CAIYGI01. The sequence goes on from JBAXJV010000012.1 coordinate 11,924, forward strand.
CAGCCCGCATCGCTTTTCAGGTGGCGCAAAAGGTGGATAGTCGCACCATTCTCGACACCATGGGCGCAGAAAAGCTGCTCGGACGTGGCGATATGCTCTACCAGTCGCCCGGCGCCAGCCGCGTCGTGCGTGCGCAGGGTGCGTATACGACTGACGAGGAGATCGCCCGCATTGTCGCCTTCATCGGCAATCAATGTCCCGCGCCCGCGTCCCCGGGGCCCGTTGAGCCGGATGGCATGGAGAGTGCGAGAAACGTGGATGCCGGGGATGATGATTCAGGGGCGAAAAATAATCTTTCCCCTGCGGCGCCTCCGGCGGTTTTCGATTCTGGTCCCGCTACGCCCAACTACGAGGACATGCTGGCCAAGGGCGGCGACGATGGCAATGAGGACAGCGCCATGATCGAGCAGTCAATGCAGATTATCCGCGAAACCCGGCGGGCCTCCACTTCGATGCTTCAGCGCCGTCTGCGCATCGGCTACACCCGCGCTGCGCGAATTATGGACACACTGGAAGAGCGTGGAATTGTGGGGCCCGCGCGTGGTTCTGATCCGCGCGAAATTCTGATTGATCTGGATGGCGATATGAAAAATCACGCTGCGGCCAGCGGGGCTGCTACAGAGGAGAACGGGTGATGAATGAGAGTATGTCGCTGGGTGAAGTGCTGCGGGCGGCCCGGCAAAAATGCCGTCTGAGCGTTTCACAGATAGCCGAAACGACGCGCCTTAAGGCGACGATGATTGAAGACCTGGAGCGTGATGATTTCAGTCATGTCCCGGCTCCGATTTACGGGCGGGGCTTTCTTAGGATGTACGCTGAGGCCGTCGGCCTTAACCCGCAGCCGCTGATCGAAGAATACATGCGGGTTTGTGCTGCCAGCCGCCCGGCGGCGAATGTTGCGGAGCTGGCGCCTGCCGCTCACGCCCGGCGGCCTGTCACGCGCTCCATGCGCCGTCACAACTGGCTGTCTCTCTGGAACACGTTTTGTCGCAACCTCGAACAGCTCAGCGCCGATTTGATAGACCGCACACGCGCACGCCGGACCGCCGCCGCGTATCAGGTGCGCACGCACCGCTCGTTTGCGGAACGGATGGAAGGCATCCCCTGGGCGGCGATTGTGGTCGTGGCGGCCGTGGTCGTGCTTGTGGTGTTCATAGTTCTCGGCATTGGCAATCTTTTTACGACGGCTAGTAAAACACGCCCGGTCGCTGCGCTGAACATGACGCCCGCGCGAGCCTTGCCGATTGTGCCGCTGCGCCTGGCCGCAGAACCGCCGGCTCCGTATCTGCCATCCGCGCCCAGCGCTCCGGTTGCACGGTGACCAACACCCGTACAGCGGCCCTGCCTGCGCCCAGCGTCGGGCTCATCAGCCTTGGGTGTGCCAAAAATCTGGTGGATACTGAGCACATGGCAGCCGTGCTGCGCTCGAAAGGGCTGCAGCTTGCGCGGTCGCCGGAAACCGCCGACATCGTTCTGATCAACACCTGCGGCTTTATCGGCGACGCCAAACGCGAGTCTCTGGACGCTATCCGGCGCGCCTGCGCTTTCAAGCGCGCGGGCGGGTGCCGGGCGGTATTCGTTGCAGGCTGTCTTGTTCAGCGATATCAGCGCGAATTACAGGCCAGCCTTCCGGAGGTGGATGGATTTCTTGGCCTTGACGCCCTTGATCGGGTGGGCGACCTTGCGCGCCGTCTGGCCGCTGGCGAACGCGGCCTCTATGATGTGCCTGCTGTGGCGAGCCGGCTTTTTGCGCCACGCGCTAATCGCATCGTGATGACCGGCGGCCCCTTTGCCTATCTCAAAATCTCCGAAGGCTGCAACCACCGTTGCGGATTCTGCGCGATTCCCGCGATTCGCGGCGTCCAGCGCTCGCGTTCAATCGCTTCGGTTGTCCGCGAAGCGCGCGCCTTGCTGCGCGCGGGGGTGCGGGAGCTGACCCTGGTGTCTCAGGACACGACGGCATACGGGAGTGACCGTTCCGACGGCGCTGCGCTTCCGGAGCTTGTGCGGGCGCTCGACAAGCTTGATGGCGACTTCTGGGTCCGCCTGCTTTACGGCTACCCGTCGCTGGTGAGCGAAGAACTTCTGGAGACGCTCGCCGGCAGCCGGCACGCCGTGCGCTATCTCGATCTGCCCATCCAGCACAGTCACCCCGAGATTTTGCGCGCCATGGGCCGCGCCGATTCCACGCGCGCCGTTGCGCGCCTCGGGCCCCGCTTGCGCGCGGCTCTGCCGGGCGTCACGCTGCGTACAACCTGTCTGGTCGGCTATCCCGGAGAAACCGAGGAGCATATCGTCCACCTGCTCGACTATGTGCGCGATGCGGACTTTGATCACCTCGGGGTTTTTACGTTTTCGCGCGAGGACACCACCCGCGCCTGGTCCTTGCCCGGGCACGTCCCGGCCGCGCTCGCGCGCGAACGGCGCGCTCGCGTGCTGGCAGCCCAGTGCGAGACCATGCGGCGAAAAGCCGCCGGACGAATTGGCAAAACCGACGTTGTTCTGCTAGAACAACCCCCGCGCACCCCGAAAAGCGCATGGCGCGGCCGGGCGTCAGGTCAGGCGCCCGAAGTGGACGGCGCGACGCGAGTGCGGCGCGTGCCTGACGGAGCACGGCCGGGCGACTTTGTGAATGTCCGTTACACCCCCGCCGCAGGTGTTGATCGTAGCGCGGTTGCATTAGGGATAATATGAATCTGCCGAACAAGCTTACGGTCAGTCGCATTGGCATGACTTTTGTGATAGTCGCGTTGCTGACCATTCCCGGCCTGCCCTGGGCGTATACCGCAGCCGTGATCGTCTTCGCCATCGCCGGATTTACTGACATCGCCGATGGGACCATCGCGCGCCGCCGTGGGCTGATTACGCCTTTTGGTCAGCTCATGGATCCGCTGGCCGACAAGATTCTTATCTCTGCGTCATTCATCTCCTTTGTCGCCATCGGACACCTCATCCCCGCCTGGATCGTGATCGCGATCATCAGCCGTGAGTTTTTGATTACCGGGCTGCGCCTGCTTGCGATTCAGAAAGGGCTTGTGCTGCCGGCCAGTTCGTGGGGAAAGCACAAGTTGATCTGGCAGACCATCGCGATTGTGACGATTCTGGTGGGCCTGTCGCTACAGGTTGATATTCTGCCGCGAATACTGCAGGACTGGTCCGGCGGCGCGACTTTACGGAGCATTGTTGCGCAGTTCTTTCTGGTTGTTGACGATGTGCTGGTCTGGATCGTGGCAGCGCTGACCTTTATTTCCGGCGGTGTTTACATGTGGCAATGTCGCGACCTGTATTGCGACCGGTGGTGAGGCTTAAATGAGTCAGGAATGGAAAATTCAGGTCTTGGGGAAACAGTGCGGCGGCTGTCAGGCGCCTTTTGTAGACGCGCAGACACACGTTACGCGATTGTTCTTCGATAACGCAGGCGGCTACACCCGCGCCGACTACTGCGAGCTCTGCTGGAATCGCGAGGCCAGCGCCCTGCCGCGTTTCAGTTCCTGGAAGGGCGTCTACCACATTCCGCCGCCGCCCGACACCTCGAAGAGTGTCCGCCATGAAACCGCCGAGTCGCTGCTGCGCGAGCTGATGCAAGCCAATGACCCGTCACGATGCGCCGTGATCTACATTCTCGCCGTGATGCTCGAGCGCAAGCGGTTGTTGATTGAGCGCGAGGTGACTACGGACGAAGCCGGTTCCCGCATCGTGGTCTACGAACATCGCAAGACGGCCGAAACTTTCGTGATTCACGACCCGCAGCTCAAGCTCGATGAGCTCGAGCCGGTTCAGAAGTCCGTAATGCAGCTATTAACCGTGCCGGCAGAGCTTCCCGAAACCGCAGCGGAAAATGCCGCCCTGCCGGAAAACCACGAATAGCTTTTGAGAAGGCCTCGCTAACATCCGCTGGCGGAGCTGTCTGATCTCAGGAAGGTTGACGCTCTGGAGATATTGTCGCCCCGACAGCTTTGGGAAAGACAAAGAGGCCAATAACAAGCATGTTCGACCTCATCATCCGCGGCACCACGATCTACGACGGAACGGGCGCACCGGCGCGCACCGGCGATGTGGCCGTCAATGGCGATCGCATTGCCGCCGTCGGGGAACTTGCGTGCGCCGGCGCGCGCGAAACGATCAGTGCCGCAGGCAAGGCGCTCTGTCCCGGCTTCATTGACGTACACAGCCACTCCGACGCCTATCTGCTGATCGAACCCTCCGCCCCCAGCAAGATCAGTCAGGGTGTCACTACCGAAATTGTCGGCAACTGCGGCGCTTCCGCCGCGCCACGCACGCCCTTGACACGACTGCCGTCCGATTGGGCCGACAAGCCCTATCCCGCTGCCTGGGAGAGCGTGGCCGACTACCGCGCCTTGTTGGAGCAGGTGCGCCCGGCGGTGAACGTGGTGATGCTCGCCGGTCACAACCGCCTGCGCTCGGATATCATGGGTTACGCCGCGCGGCCGGCGACAGCGGCCGAGGTGGCGGAGATGTGCCGCTTGCTGGAACAAGCATTTGACGAGGGCGTGCATGGGCTGAGCAGCGGACTGCTCTACACCCCGGGCTGCTTCTCCGAATCCGGCGAAGTTGAGGCCCTGGCGCGCGTTACGGCGCGGCGCGGCGGGATTTACACCACCCACATGCGCAGCGAAGGCGCGCGCTTACTGGAGTCGCTCGACGAAACTCTGGCCCTTGGCCGCAGCACCGGCGTGCGCTTGGAAGTGTCGCACCTGAAAACCTCGGGGCGCGCTCATTGGGGCAAGCTCGACGCCGCACTCGAGCGTCTGCGCGCTGCCCGCGCCGAAGGGCTGGTCGTGGCGGCTGACCGCTATCCCTACACGGCGGCTTCGACAGATCTGGATGTGCTGCTTCCGGAATGGGCCTCGGGCGATGGTCGCGACGCCGTGCTGGCCCGGCTCGCCGATCCTGTGCAGCGCGCACGCATCCGGGAGGACATTCTGAGCGGCCGGGCCGGTGACTATTGGGGCATGGTGCAGATTGCCTCAACCCACCACCCAGACAATCTGCGCTTCCAGGGCCGGATGCTGACCGAAGTGGCTGCATCACTGGGGCTTGAACCGGTGGACGCCGCGCTGCACCTGATGGCGACCGACACTCTTCACACGTCGGCCTTTTTCTTTGGAATGAGCGAAGCCAACCTGACCCGCATTCTGGCTGAGCCGTATGTGATGATCGGTTCAGATGCCTCGCTGCGCGCGCCCGACGGCGTGCTCAGCCGCGATCATCCCCATCCCCGCGCTTACGGGACCTTCCCGCGTTTTCTGCGCGCCGCGTTTGACGGGCGCACAGTTCCAGTGGCCGGGGCGATCCGCAAAATGACCGCGCTCCCCGCGTCGCACTTCGGTTTGAAAGACCGCGGCAGGATTGCGCCGGGCTTCTTCGCCGACCTGGTGGTCTTCGATCCTGCCGGCGTTCGCGATCTGGCCACCTATGAACATCCCCACCGGTTTGCTGCCGGCATCGAGCAGGTTATCGTCAACGGCACGCTAACCTATCACGACGGTAGTTTCACCGATACCCGCGCAGGCCGTGTTTTGTGAATTGACCGCTTGTCACGGGCGTCCGCCCGCCAGCCAGCCGCTGGCGAAGGCCCAGGTGAGATTGAATCCGCCGCAGGGCCCGTCGAGATTAACAACCTCGCCTGCGCAGTATAATCCCCGGAAACGGCGGCACGCCAGCGTTCGCGGATCGAGTTCCTCAAGGGCCACGCCGCCGCGCGTGACCATGGCGTGATCCCAGCCCAGCGTAGCGGTAATCGTCAAGGGCGCTCCGGCGCATAATCCAGCGAGAAATTCCAGCCGTGACCGTTGCGCACGCGCGACCGGCGTAGCGGGCAGTCCAGCCAATTCGCACAACAATTCTGCCAGTTTGCGCGGCAATTCACCGGCCAACAGGTTGTGCAGATCGCGGCCGCCATGTGTCGTGCGCCACCCCTCCATGATGCCGCGCCAGGCTGCTGCGTCGCGGTCTGCCCGCATGCCCAGGCATATCTTAACCGGGCCGTCTACAAGACGTGCTGCAACCTCTCCAGACAGGTTCAGTACGGGCGGCCCGCTGAGCCCGCGATGGGTAAACAAGATCGGGCCAACCAGGCCGTCGTGGCCACGTCCTTTGGCAGCGATCTGTACGCGCCCCTGTTCCAACACGAGCCCCGGGAGTTGCCTGGGCCAATCTTCGCCTGTGATCAGCGGCACGAGCGCCGGCACCGGTGGCGCGACAATAAGCCCCGCCCGGCGGGCAAGCTCGAACCCCGATCCATTGGCGCCGAGAGCCGGGTATGAAGAACCGCCAGCGGCCAGAATCACGCGCCCCGCCGTGAGTGGTCCTGCGGTTGTCTCGACACCTGTCACCGCGTCACCGCTTACGATCAGCGCCCTGACCTCGCAGTTGCACCGGATATGCGCGCCATTGCGGGTGGCGGCGCGCCGGAGCGCACCCAGCACATCGCCGGCCTGCTGGCTGGCAGGAAACACGCAGCCGTCCTCCTGGACGACGGTGGGCACGCCTTCGTGGTTTAGCCAGTCACGGATCGCCGCCGGGCCGAAGGAGGCCAGTGCCTGATGCATG
>JBAXJV010000013.1:0-17996 GCA_037137675.1 bacterium
TTGGGGTTGGGGTTGGGGTTGGGGTTGGGGTTGGGGTTGGGGTTGGGGTTGGGGGGACGGTTAAATTGGGAGTTGGTTTCGGATCTTCAGCCGGTTTGGAGGTCTGCGCGTTTGTCACCGTCTGGCCGGAACGGATTCCCGCCAACCGGCCCACCAGTCCGTCAATTTCTGCCTGATGCTCCGTCCGCCAGGCGACGGATTCCACCTCCGGCACGCGGGCAATTTGCGCAAGCATATCCACTCCGCTCAACAGTCCATCCACGGCCTCCGGTTTAATCACAAGCGCGCCCTTCTGGGCGGCAACAAAACAATCTTCCAGTGCGTGGGCGATTTTTACGGCCTGATCGAGGTTTACAATACGCGCCGCACCTTTCAGCGAATGGGCGGCGCGCATCATGGCTGCCAGACGTTCAGCATTACCGGGATCCTGTTCAAGGGCCAGCAGGCTCTCGTTCAGAATGGCTGTCTGAGACTCCGTCTCCTGCCGGAATAGATCCAGCATAGAAAAAGCGCTCAAATCCTGTCCGCCGGAAGTCGTCATGCTAAATCATTCCATTCATGCCAGCACTTTTGTCAGTGCGTGAAATACCAGTTCGTCGTCAAGCAGTCCAATCCTGTGTCCATCGGCCATGAGCATACCTCGACTGAACTGCGGGAAAGCATGGGCTACAGTCGCTGGGATGGCACTGATAGTGTCACGATGAAAGCGGTGCAGGCCCATTACTTCATCCACAGGAAAGGCCAGATTAAACCGGTCCTTGCGGGCCACCAGCAGGCGCGGCAAAATTTTGGAAGACGCATTTGCCGATGGCTCCAACCCCAGCATACTGGCCAGAGAAAAACATAACAGCAGCTCGCCGCGCACGCTCGCCAATCCCATAAGCACCGGATCAGAGCGGTGCGGCACACGCCGGATGGTGCGCATAGATACAATTTCCACACATAAGTGCGCATTTAGCGCCAGCCATTCTGTCCCAATCCGGAAAACCATGGCCGCATCGGTAACCCCGACTTCGACCTCTTTTGCACGGGCCAGGATTTTGGTCCATTCTTCAATATAGCCGGCGGGCGGCGTACGGTTCAACAAGGCATGCACGCCCTGTTCAAACATCGGGCAATTCCGGCAGTGAATGTGCCGTCGCAACTCCTGACAGGACTTGTCGCCTTGCACCCCGATCCGGTTCCAACAATCCTGAATACTGGGTGCGCTCATGTTGTCACCATCGCATGGTCACGTCTTACACGCTCGGCGTGCCGGCGCAAGCGCTCGGCACCATCTTTGTCGCCACGTCTGGCCGTCAGCAGGGAAAGATGAGTCAACGCCTCACAGCAATCCGCCTCCAGGTATAACGCGCGGTTCATGCATTCCTCAGCCGCTTGAACTTGTCCCGCCGCTGCCCGGATAATGCCCAGCAGGCAATAGGCTTCTGCCGACTGCGGTTTTTCCCTGAGCAGCTCCTGACAAATCGCTGCCGCCTCATCCAACCGGCCCTGGTCTGCTAAACCGCGAACGCGATCAAGCCGGAGCTCCGTTGCTGGCAAAGGCCCTGCAGCAGGGCCGGGTGCGGGTTGTAGCACATCCAATACCACACCGGCCCCCTTTCCGGTTATCGCAGCCGCGGCTATTGCGGCGGGCAGTTGGTCGCCACCACTGCTGGCGACTGCCGGTTCTAGCGCGGCATTACACGGGCTGCCCTTGATTTTGCAATATGCAAAACTGCCGCTGTGCCTGATCGGCGCATAGCGCTTCATTAACAAAGTGATCATTTCGGCATGCCCTACAAATAACATTCCGGCAGGCTTCAGCAAACGATCCAGCGTGTCAATAATCTGCACTCGCGCTTCCGCTTGCTGGTAAATCAGCAGATTGCGGCAGAAAACAACATCGTAGGTTTGTTCCGCAGCGAACCTTGGCGGATCCATGATATTACCTTGAACAAACCTGATGTTGGCACGCGCCTCGGGGCTGATAATTCTGACGGCGCCTTCGGATTTGAAAAAGCGCTCGCAATTCGCCAACAACCCGCTCCGGAAGGAATTAGTTCCATAGGCACCTGTTTCGGCCTTACGCAACGAAACAGGATTAATATCCACGGCGTCAATCCGGTAACGCGTTGACTGGATGCCCGCTGATTGCAGAGTCATGGCTATGGAATATGGTTCCTCCCCGGAGGAGCATGGCACGCTCAACACACGCAACAGGCCAACGGGATGCGCGGCCAGCCATGTTTCAACCACGTGCCGGGCCAGAAAAACAAAGGGCTCGCGGTCGCGGAAAAACCATGTTTCCGGCACCACAATCAGTTCAATCAGAGCCGGCAGTTCATCAGGGGCCGTTTTCAAACGCTCCAGATAACCGCTTTCTTCAGTCAATCCGCAAACGCTCATGCGCCGCTTCATGGCATCGTCCACCGCATGCGGGCCCAGAGATTTCGCATCCAGCCCGATTGCCGCAGCCAGCCATTTCTCCAAAAGGCTTGCCGTCATAATGCGGGCGCCTCCGGATCTGCGAACAGCATTTGTTCCAATTCCTTCGGCAGCATCCTTGCAATCACAATCCGCTGGATAAAACCAGTGCCGCTGACGGCCAGCTTGCCAAAGCAGGATGTTCCGGAACCAACCAGATCGCTCTGAGAAAAATCAGTTTCAGCCCGTTCAACGGTGTTTGTTACAGTTTCAGCAAGAAGTCCAATCACCCGCTGTTGGCCGCCCTTCCCTTCATAGTGCGTCAAAATGATCCGGGTGCTCAAATATATTGCACAGGGCACTCCGCCCACCAGTCGTCCGAGGTCCACAATCGGCACACCGGTGCCGCGATAATTCGCCAGTCCGGCTATATAGGCGGGCGCACCGGAGCATGCCCGCAAAGTCACAAGCGGGACCACTTCGATGACCTGACGCGCCTCCAGGGCGTAATTGGCTTCGCCGAGTTTGAAGGTGATGAACAGCATATTATACTTTAAACTTAGCCGCTTCAGCTTGCAGTCGTTGGGCAGCATTGCGCAGTTGCGCCGTTGCTTCATTGAATTGCTGCACCGACTCCGCTGTTTTGACAGCGCCTTTACTGATCTGCGTCAGAGCCTGGCTGATCTGCTGAGCGCCCTGCGACTGCGCACGCATACCATCGTTGACCGTTTCAAATTTAGGCGCAAGGTCTTTAACCTGCGCTATGATTCCAACGAGCGGGCGGCTGACAGTCTCCATCGCCTCAGTGCCGCGGCCAACTTCATCGCTGAACTTGTCCATTTCCATGACGCCGGCGGCCACCGCTGACTGCATTTCCTTTACCATGTGCTCAATATCAAGCGTGGCCACGGCGGTCTGGTCTGCCAGCCGGCGTATTTCTCTGGCGACAACCGCGAAACCCTGGCCGTATTGCCCGGCTTTTTCAGCCTCGATTGCAGCATTCAGTGACAGCAGGTTGGTTTGATCGGCCACCTTGGTGATTGTTGTCACCACACCGCTGATCGTGCCGGCCTTAATATTAATGGCCGCTAGTTTATCGGAAATGGACGCTGCGGCCTTTGCCAATTGTCCGATGGAATCCTGCATGCCGTTCAGACCTGCGCGGCCGGTGTCTGCCAGCGCAACAGTTCCTTCGGCCACATTCTTCACCGTTTCCATAGTTTGTGAAAGCTCCTGAGAAGTGGCCGATATCTGTTTGGCCGCCGCCACCACCTGCGTAGTTGAAGCGCCGAAATTGACGATAACCTTTTCCTGCTCCTGCGCAGCGGTCTCGATTTCCGTGGCCGTTGACACCAGATGTACGCTTGACTGCTGAACCTGGCCTACCAATGAATTCAGGCTGTCAGCCATGGCTGACATGGAATGCCAGAGCTGACCTGTCTCATCACGCGGCGGACGCCGGATCCCATTAACTTGCGCAACTGCCTGACGGGCCTCAGCGATGCGACCATGCGTGATCAAACCCGCCACATTCACCAGATCCGTAATGGGGCGCGTAATGGACCGCGATAGCTGCAGCAGCACCAGTGTGGTCAGCAGAATTGATGCTATTCCCACCATTAAGTTCAGGTTGCGGATGGTGCGCGTGGAAATCATGACCTCGCTGGTTAATGCGCGCACGACCACGATCCAGCCGCACGCCGGATCAGTACGGTAGGTCGCCATAACATCTGTATTCTTGTAGGCATAGCGCATGCGGCCATTTTTTTTCTCAATAATTTCCGGACCGAACGATAAACTGGCCAGGTTGGTGGACATTACCAGCGAAGCATCCGGGTGCGAGCAGATTGTACCCCGGCGGTCTGTCACGAAAACATAGCCCGAAGCTCCTATTTTGACCGGTTCCACAAATTTGCGTGTAAAGGACTTCAAGTCCAACGCGGCCAATAGCACGCCCGATGGCTTTGCCCCAACCCGCACGGATACGGCTACAACAATTACCGGATTACCGGAAACTTTGCTGCGGATGACTTCGGAGACGGCGGTCGTTCCGGCCATGGCCTGTTGAAAATAATCGCGCTCGGCGACATTGAACGACTTAGAGCCTTCCGGAGCTGTAGAGCAGACGGCATTGCCCTGCCGGTCAACGAGCACGAGAGTTTCATAACAGGGCGCATCCATGTTTAACCGTTTGAGCAGTTCCACACCCTCGGCAACCATGCTGGCGGTGGGCGTCGTTGCACCGACGATATTCTTGAATATCGGCACGTCTCCCCACGACAGCATATCGCCCTGCCGCTCTCCGACCCAGGTCGTAATGCTCTTGATTGTAGAGTCGGCAATCTGATCCATGGAACCCATGGCGACCTGCTCCATAGCATCACGGGAGACGCGATAGGACAGCCATGTCGAGCCACCCAGGCTGAGGATGAATAATAGAATCGTAGGAACAACTATTTTGATCCGCATGCTGCCAGTTTTCATGGACACGCCTCTGCTCTCGCAATGTATTTCTGCATCAGACTTTGAATTTGGACGCTTCCTGTTGGAGCCCGCGAGCGGCATCCTTAAGTTGCTCCGTGGCCTCGTTGAACTGGCGCAGCGATTCCCGAGTCTGGCGTGCACCTTCGCTTAACTGGGTCATAGCCTCGCTGATCTGACTTGCCCCCGAAGATTGGGCCTGCATGCCATCATTGACTGATTCAAACCTGGGTGTCAGCACCTTAACCTGCTCGATGATCCGGCCCATCTGCACGCCAATCTCACTGACTGCCTGAACACCCTGCGTGACTTCACCGGTAAACTTGTCCATCTCCATAACCCCGGCTGTTACCGAAGTCTGCATTTCGCGGACGGTTTGATCAATTTCCAACGAGGCGACGGCAGTCTGGTCCGCCAGACGCCGGATTTCACGCGCCACAACCGAGAACCCGAGTCCGTATTCGCCGGCCTTTTCGGCCTCAATGGCCGCATTGAGCGACAGCAGATTCGTCTGATCGGCGACCTTGGTAATTGTAGTCACCATGCTGTTGATGGCATTAGCTTTTTCGTTAATCACCGCCAGGCGTGCTGAAATGGCAGATGTCGCTTCTGCGAGCTGACGCATGGATCCTTCCATGCCCGTCAGCCCCGCACGCCCGGTATCTGCCAACCCTTCAGTTTTGGCAGAGGCAATTTTGACGTCCTGCATGGTCCGAACCAGTTCTTGCGAAGTGGCCGAGATTTCCTTTACAGCGGCCGTCACTTCCGTGGTGGATGCGCCGAACTCCGTCACGGCCGCTTCCTGCTGGTGGGATGCAGCTGCAATTTCCGTGGCCGTGGATACCAATTGCACGCTGGACCGCTGAACTTGACCGACCAGCGAAGCCAGACGCTGGGTCATCAGCGAAACGGCAGCAAACAACAGGGATGGTTCATCCTGTGTTTTCCTCCGCATGGACGGCTGCATAGCCTCAATAGCCTGACCGGCTTCAGCCAGATTGCCTTCGGAAATAACCTTGGCAACTGCGATAATTTTGTTGATCGGCTTGGCGATCGCTGTACCGATCAAAAGGGCCAGCCCGATGGCCAGCAACATTACGATGACCCCACCCAGAGGGCCAACCATCAAAAGCCGACTAACGGCAGAATCCAGCCGGACCAGCACTCCGTGGTAGTCATCTTGATACATACCAGCGGCAATCACCCAATCCCACGCCGGAAAATAGGTTACTGCGGCCACTTTCATGCGAGGCTCTGATTCGCTCTTGTTTTGCCATGAATAGCTTTCATAAGCTATCGAGCCATTGGTGGTTGCCAAACCCTTGGCAAGGATTTCCTGAATAAAATATTGCCCTTCCGCGTTCTTGGAGTCTTGAATATCTACGCCATCACTTTCGCCACCCTTGGAAATTATGTACCTCCCGCGTTGTTCGCCCTTGCCGCCGAGAATATAGACATAGCCTGTTTTGCCGACGACAATAGACAAAATGGCATCGCGCAATTCCTGATTGACCTTGTTCAGATTGAATCCCACGTACAGCATGCCGACCACCCGTTTTCTGGCCGGTGAATCCCAGATCGGCTCGTAGGCTGCCGCATGCCATTGGTCCATCACCCTGGCACGACCAACGTAGGGATCGCCCTTCAAAACAGCGGCGAGCACCGGCGTTTCCTCGCCCTGCGCGTTGCGATGCGAAATATAAGTGCCGATAGCCCGCCTGCCGTCGTCGGTCGCCACCGTTGTAGCGACCCTCAACATGTCGCCTTCCTCATTCATGCGCTGAAAAATCGTGCAGTAGCACTGCGCAAACTTTGTGACAACATCCACAACCGGACTTTGCAACTTAAAATCGGCGTTCGACACCAGGCGAGTCTGCCCCATCTTCATCACCGGCAGAGACAGATTGGTTATCTGAAGGGTGAATTGATTGCGTGCGACCCAGTCAAGCTGATTAGTGTCGAACGTAATTGGCCCTTGCGCGATTAATTCGTTCCGCGCGGTTTCCAAGTGATCACTTAAAATCTGCTCCGTCCGACGATTAACCATTCCGCAGACACGATGGACTAATTTCGCAATCTGGCCAGTTTCGTCTCTGGAGATCGTGTTCATATCAACAACGATATTTGTCATCAGCCCCTGCTTTTGGGTCAAAATAAGCAGCGACATCACGAGCACCGGCAAGGCCGCCGCCAGCGCGGCGAGCCAAACGATTTTGTATTTCAACGTCAATTGCATAACACCCCTCCTATTGAACGGTCGCAGGTACGTATAAATGTGCGGATGATACGATCTTTAAGCCTAATCAGCAAGGGCCTTTTCGCCGCGATTGCCCGGAGAAAAAGCCCGGTTGTTATTGCGTCTGTTGCTCACCACTCGTCTGTCACGCGCCGTACGACTGGCACGCATGGCAACCGTGCCAGCAACTCCGCCACCGTTCCCGAAGCGCCGGGCAGTCGCAGCGCTGGCCGCAGATCGGCCAATGGCTGCACGACAAAGCGCCGCCCGGCCCAGCTTGCATGCGGCAATCTGAGCGCGGGCGTGTTAACCACAAGCGCACCGGCATAAATCAGGTCAATGTCCAGCGTCCGCGGCGCATTGCGATCCGGCGTCCGTATGCGGCCAAGCAAGGCTTCTATTTGATGCATGGCGGCAGCCAGCGCCTCTGGTTGTCCCGCATAAGACAGCACGATCACAACGTTGAAAAAAAAGCTCTCGTTATATCCGGGATGCAGGCCAACCGGCTCGGTTTCGTAAAGCGGCGAGCAGACCGCAGCGCCGACGCCGGGCAGAGCCAGCAGCCTGCGCCGACCTTCACACAAATAATTCAGCCGGTCGCCAAGATTCGAACCGAGGCTTAAACCTGCCTCGAACATCGCATCCGTGTGCATTCAGGTCTCACAAACCCAGGACGTCAGACATGTCGTAGAGGCCCGGTTTACGTCCAGCCGCCCACTGTGCGGCACGCAGTGCGCCCATGGCAAAGGCGTCACGGCTGCTGGCCTTGTGAGTCAGCTCTACCCGCTCGCCCGCCACTCCAAACGTCACCGTGTGATCCCCTACCACGTCGCCCATGCGCAGGGCATGAATTGCAATTTCCCCCTTGGGGCGTTCACCGGAGATGCCCTTGCGTCCGTAGCAGGCCACATCGCCCAGGCTCTGATTGCGGCCCTCGGCAATCCGCTCAGCCAGACGCAACGCAGTACCGCTGGGCGCGTCTTTCTTAAAGCGGTGGTGGGTCTCGACAATTTCAACATCGTAGTCCAGCCCCAGCGTCGCCGCAGCCTGCTTTACCAGTGCGAACAGCACGTTAACGCCAAGGCTCATGTTCGGAGCCCAGACGACGGGAATCACGCCCGCCGCCGCGCGTATTGCCTGCTCTTCAGAGGGTGTCAGCCCGGTCGTTCCAAGAACCAGCGCCCTGCCAGCTGCCGCAGCAGCCTGCGCCGTGACAGGCACGTTCGTGTGAAAACTGAAATCCACCAGCACCGCTGCCACCCGTGCCGCTGCGTCAAGATCGGCCGTCATGGGCACGCCGGTTTCCCCTGTTCCCGAGGTTGCGCCGCTATCCTTTCCCAACAGCGGACAATCGGCACGGTCAACTGCGGCCACCAGTTGCAGCTGCTTAAAGCAAGGCGCACAACGCACCAAAGCCTGGCCCATTCTCCCCGCCGCACCTACAATTGCCAGATTTATCATTTTGCTCTCCTCGTAATTGCCTGTGGTTCAGATAACACCATACCCTCGGATGGCACATGAAATGCGGTTCAGCGAATACGTTTACCCAATTCGCGGTCCGCATCCGCCTCGCTGCGAATCTGCGGCACGTCGCTGAAAAGGCCCCATACTTCCGTGTGCCGCACTGATTTTCCGGGCGCCAGATCCACCATGGGCGAGAGACTTTCCAATTCCAGAAACTGGTCGTTCGTGAAGGTCTCAAAATTTACGCCGCCGTCAGGATAGACAAGCCCCTCGATAAACTCAAAGCGCTTGACGAAAACAAAGGACTTAAGTTGATAGGCAACCCAACCTTCGCGCTGAGCAAGGCCCAGCTTGGTCGGCGCCAGCTGCGCCAGCTGCTTGAGAAACAGATAGCGTGAACCAAGCGTCCAGCGCTTGTCAGTAAAATCCGTGTAGCCCCATAGACTCCAAGACTGGTTATGCGTCAGACGCGAAGTGTGTGAAATTTTGGCTGGCAAAGGAATAATCGCCTTCCCGCCCGGGGCCATCACGCTCAACGCCCAGGTGGCCAGGGCAAAAGGCTTGCGTCCGCGATTAGTCAAGGTGTGAACAACAGTCACACGATCACGCCGCGGATCCATTGCCACATCCATGCGCTTCTCGATATGCGTATGCAGGCCCGCTTCCTTGACGACGCAGACCCCGTCCTTCGTAATTCGCGCGGCGATCTTCGTGTTATCCAGCTCGTAGCTGCGCGGCTTGTCTTCCGGAGCAATCCACAGCCGATGGCCACCACGGATCATCCATTCCTTTTCGCCGGCTCCGCCAATCTGGCCCGGCAATTCAGCGAACATATTCGGCCCATTTACAAAGCCAAACCGGATTACACGCGGTCCAACATCCGTCGTAACAACTGCCTCGATCCGCCCGTTCGTCAATCGCAGGTTATTCTGCCAGCCGCCAAACGGAACTTTTTCTATTTTCAAGGCCATGTACTGAACCTCCAGTATTTATGTTTTCCGATTTCAGATTCCGGACTTACGCACGTCCGGTTTTCAACTTATTTGACAACTGCTCAGCGGCCTCACCGCCGCACGCCGGAACAACCCTGAAAACTTCCGTTGAACAGCATCGGGAGTCTCACACGAAGCTACGCAGAAGGCAATTCTGAAACAACCACCACTTCGACTTTTCACCCCGCCACGAACTGCGATTCCAACACTGCGTACCGCGGGAGCAGCGCTGTGTAAACAGCGTGTGCAGCGGAATCTGGTTCCACGGCACGCATGAAAGGCGGGGCCAGCGCCACCACTCCGGCGAACGGCACGCAACGCCGCGCCTTCCGGCTGCACCAGCCGTGCAGCGCCCGACAGGCTGCGCCAAGCGCTGCAGAATTGGCCTGGTCGCCCGTAAAAACCGGCGCGCCCAGCACATCGGCCAGCACTCGCAGCACAGCCGGATTGGACGACGCCCCACCGGTTGCCAGGATGCTGGACGGCGTCAGCCCGACGCGTCCGCCGTGCAGCCGCATGGAAAGGAACTGCCCCTCCAGCACCGCACGGGCTTCAATTTCCGGCGCAAAGGCGGTTTGCGGACGGCCTTCAGCATCAAAACGCCAGGTTCCGGTTTTGAACAGTGGCGGGGTGATTTCCGGCTCGCGCACATAGAACCCCAGCCGTCCGGCGTTGCCTGGCGGCGTACGCGCAACCAGCGCATTGAAGGCTTTCCAATCCGGAGCCCCGACGGACTGCCGGACGGCCTCGCGAGTCAGCGAGCCGTTTTTGAAGCAGATCATGGCCATGAAGCCGGCGGGTTCCACGGGGTTGACAAAGATGTGTCCTTCCGTCGCCGATGGCTGTGGCTCAACGAGCGCACCGAAAACCGTGTCGCTCGTGCCCATGCTGACCGCCAGGTCGCCGGCCTGTTTCAAGCGCATCCCTGCCAGGCTGCAGGGATTATCACCCGAAAAAGCCACCACCACGCAAGCCTTCGGGAAACCGTAGCGGGCCGCGTAACGCGCGTGCAGGCTTCCCACAACCGTGTGCGAAGCGACGGGATTGCCTAACCGGTCGGCCAGGCCAGGGGCCGTGACGTCCAGCGCACGCGGGTCCCAACGGCGCGTGCGGATATTGAGCAGATTCATGCCCGAGCCGTCGCTTGCATCAATCGGCGCATAATCGCCGATCAATAGCGACGCCACAAATGAGCTGACCAGTCCAATGCGTTTGGTGGCGGCATAGGCTGAAGGGTTCTGTTCATAAATCTTCGCGATTTGGTTGCCTGTAAACCGTTCGAAAGCGCGCGACCCGGTCACGTCGGCCACCGCTTGCGGTCCGCCCATCGCCGCTTCCCGTGCGCGGCACTGAGCGGTGGTGCTGGAATCCATCCAAACCGGCGACGCCGCCACGGAAAATGCATCACGCAGCGTTTCGCGCAGCGGCGTCGCCGCATTCAAACCCTGAAGCAAGGCACGTGCACCACGCCGCCAGTAAACGCTGCCGTGTTGCTGTCCCGCACCAGAAATGGCGGCCACCTGATCAAATGCAAAGCTGGCTGCCCGCATACGGTCCAAAAGTAAATCCAGTGCCGCAGCCCACATCACCGGTGGCGACGTCACAGTCAGCCCGTCTGTGCCACGATGCACGCCGCCATGAGTGCGATACTCCGGTAGATCGGCATCGAAATTGACGCCGAACTCCGCCACGACCCGGCAGTCTTCATCCACAGCAGACGCTTTGAGTCCTTGCGTGCTGGAATCTAACCCTAGAAATAACCGTTGCTTAGCCATCCGCCTTACCTCCTCTATAAAACTGCACTAAACACCCTCGAATGCCACCATTACATGCGATTTCACTTCGGGCACCACAACACGGCAATACCCGCCGTCCATCGTGAAGGACAACGCCTCGCCGGAGGGCGCCAGATAAACGGCCTTCGGACGCTTCCCGGTCCGCACCGCCAGCGGAATGTCCCGCACCGGGTACAGCTCTTCAATCCATTCCACGTTGATGTGCCGGCGCTGGGGTTGAAAGTTCACCAGGTGTGCAACCAGCCGTTTCGGCTTTGTCTGGCGATTAACCGAGACTTCCATGGCAGACGGGGCATGGGTCTTCACCAGAGGCTGCGGGAGCACCCGCTCCAGCACGCGCTCCACGATGCTCTTATACAATGAATACGCATGTTGTCGATAGGCCTTGAATACTTCCGCCGAAATATACGCCACGCGCCCCTTCACTACCGCCACCGGATATGCTGTTTTCTTGTCGTCGGGAGTCTGGTTGTGCGAACAAAAGTGCTCGTACGTCCGGTTGAAATAGGAACTGACCAGCCGGCCCAACACCACCGCGCCAGCGGCCGCTTTGACAAGCGAACTCGTCTCATAAAAGACAAAGTTGCTATGCGGCCAGCCCTGACCAAGCTCCTTACCCAGATCCAAATAGCAGGGTGTGCTCGGATTCTCGCCCAGATACCGCACCGGCAGTCCCGGACACTGGAACTTGCCGTCCTGAAGCGAGGCCTTGTGCGAGGCGATCACTGCGCCACCACTGGCTATGAAGTCCTTCAAGGACTTTTTCAGCGAAGCTTCGACCACGCCCTGGTCAGGCAGAATCACGACCTTGTAATCCTTCAGGTCCGTATCAGGATAGATCAGGTTAAACTGCTGTTTCAGCTCCAAAAGCATACGTCCTGCGCCGTCCACCGCATCCTCAATGCTGCCCATGTGTCCCGCGCCAACTTCCTTCCCATTCACGGACGGCCCACCGGGCAGCATCATCACGCCGATTTCCGCCGCCGCCCTGACGCCCATGCACCATGGCTCGCATTTTTCAACATGCTTGAAGGCCGTGCCAATCACTTCGTACGCACCCTTGTCCAGCACCCCGCGCGGGTGACACTGGTCCCCCACGTTCATCACCGCAGTGGCCGACAGAATGGTGCCAGCCTCGAACATCAACTGATCGGTGGTTTTTACACCGCCGAAATCGGCCCAGCTTTTATGAAAGCGGGCCGTCATGCCCTGCAGCGGACGCGGCAGAACGCGCCCGTAGCGGGCATGGATTGGAAAGAATGCGTAGCCCCAGCCTCCGGTTGGCAGCGCCTCAATCTCGATATGCGTAAAGACGTCCAGCTCCTCGGAGATGCCGGGCCGCATGCGTCCATTGAAGAAAATCGTGGCGTTCTTTTTAATCTTCCGGATGGACTTGGTCAGGCGTTGCGTGTACTCACGGGTAATGAGAAACTCGTGCTTCCGGTGATCCTCATCACTGGTAAAGTCCAATCCACGCCGTTTCATGCTGTCGAAACACCGGGGACAATAGCAACCAGGATCCGGGCAGTAGCACATGTCGAAGAACAGCCCTTCAACATCATACCACTTCAGAACCTCGACGGCTTGCGCTTCCAGCTCGTCAACGTAGGCCGGGTTATTCATACAGTGGTTATACCATCCGGGCGCCAAAGTATCGCCCCACTTCCAATATTTGTTGTCCTTGAGGTGGCCGATCCAGTCGTGGTGCAGTCTGGCGTTGTTTTCATCCACCCGCACGCTGATATACGCCGGCGTCACGATGCCACGTTTGCGGCAGGCTTCAATCTGTTCGCCCAGCAAATCGAATTTCAGGCTCGGATGGATGGTTCCGGCCTGGGTCGGGTAGTAGCTAAAGCCGTGGTGGCACTTGGCAAACAGGGTGATCCAGTTCACCCGCGCCTCGTCGAGCGTGTTTCCAAATTTGTCAGCGTCGAAGGCCGTCCCCACGTCCGGGATATGCTCCGAAGTGTGGAAATCCAGATGGATCTGCCTGAATCTCGATGCCACCAAATCCGGACCAGAACATGTGATTGGACTCTTCGAAACCTGCTTGATCTTCACTGGTGCCTGCTTTGTTTATAGAGCGACCATCTGCTACAGCGTTAGTGTTTTGAAATTACGATCTCATTCTGGATTCGCGACAGGGCACGCAACGATCAGCTCACTGCCTCGATTTTGAATTCCTCGCCAGTCCTGGTGGCACACACGAGACGCGGACCGTTTTGCCGGACACCGTTCAGAATCCATGCGCCCTGAATACCATGCACCAAATCGAGCGGCTGACCGGCGAGACTCTTCACGCGCACTTCGACCACAGACCGGCCGCGCACGGTGGCGCCGACCAGGAAAGCACCCTCAGTCCGGACACCGTTAAACGACAACTGGCGCCAGTGCCTCGGCAGGCGCGGCAGCACATAAATACCGTCGTGCCGGCACTGCACCAGCAATTCCATAACAGCGGTGAGCGTGCCCATGGCCGCGTCGATCTGCATGACTTCGTGAAACTCCGGGCTCTTGCGGAAATCCTCGGTGTTTAACGAGTCATCGGTAAAGATCGCGCACCCGGAAAAATCTGAATTATGCAGGCTCCCGTGACGTTCGTTAGTGTAGAGCATTTTCCACCAGCGCAGCCAGTTCACGGCAGCGTCGGCCAGGCCGCAACGGGCGCAAATAATCGCCGCCCATGGAATGCACCAACCGGTCCATAAGCCGGCCCCTTTTAAATTCCAATGTAAAAGCGAGCGCACAACAACAGGGCGGTGCGCCGGATCAAGCGGGTCAAGCGTGGCGAAAGGGTAAATGGCGCCGAGGTGCGAGTGATGGCGATGGCTCTCCTCCAAATCCATGCCCCTCCACAAAGCGATGCGGCCTTGCTCCGCTGCGGATTCAAAAAGCGTGTAGGGCGGCAGTCGTTCAGCTACGTCGGCCCAGCGCGGATCCACAGGCTGACACAGTACCCGCGCCGCCTCCGGGAGAATCCGCACCACCGCATGCAGAGCCGCGAGCTGGAAACTCGCGTCGCGCCCCCAGGCATTCATGCCCGCACCATTGTACTCAGGGCTCACGCTAACCGGCAGCGAAAAACGCTTGCACCCATCCTCGTCGAGCTCTTCCAGCATGCCCCAGTAGCCATTGAACGCGCCGTTCAGCAGGGGCCACGCCAGATTGCGCAACACATCCTGATCCATGCCATAGCGGTAGTGCAACCACGCCATCTGGGCCATCCATGCCGTACAGGCCTGGTCAATAGTGCCGGTCCAGAACGACCCGATCACGTTGCAGCGGTCATCAACCGCATGCGGTAGAAGCAGCGCACCGGGCACTCCAAAAAACTTTTCACCGTATTCTTTCAACTGTGGCAGCCAGGCCTTGATCATGACCCAAAGCGGATCAAAATGAGCGAGGCGGTTGGTGCCCAGGGCTGGCCAGTAGATCATCTCGGCGTTGATATTGAAATGGTAGTCGTTGCTCCATGGTGGAATTTGGTATTCCTCCATCCACGGCCCTTGCAAAGATGCAGGCAGGCCCCCCGGCGTGGACAACCCGGCCTGTTTGTACAGCCCGTGAACCCAGGCATGCTGCAGATCCGCATCGGGCCGGTCGATGCGCGGAACATCATTCCCAGAGGCGGCCCACCAGCGGTTAGCGGTGCGACCAGCGACGCCCGGTTTGAACCCGTAAACTGTTCGCCTGACCGCATCAATGCAATCCTCGCCCAGCGCCGTGGCCACAAGCAACTGCCCGTGCATTTGATGCCATGCCAGCGCCAGCGGTGCATCCTCCGGCAGTCGCTGACAAAAGCCACCGCCATCCTTATCCATCCACCTTTCGGGAGGCTGCACGCCGAGCGGCTCCAGCCTGGCCCGGACGAAATCCCAGGGTGACCGCAACTTGATCTGCACAGCCCCGCATTCGTTCGTGTTCCACTCCACCCAAACGAGCTCCTCGTCCATGGCCTGCCGTATCCTGATCGTGGTGGTCAGACCGCTTTTGTTGGCGAGCGTTACATCGAGGGTGGCATTGTGGAGCTGGAGCTCCGCAGAAACAGGAATCAAGCCGGAGGCAAATGAGAGCTCAATCAGACTCCCGCCAATTTGATAGGGTTCGGTTTCACGTCCGCCAATTTTCGCGCAGGAAAATATTTTACGGATGCCAGCCTCGTCTCCGGCATCCAGAAGGTGGTGTACCTCCTTGTACGTCGCCCGCGCATTGAATGGAGTGCCACCACGGTGATCCCAGAACCCTGCCCTGGCCACAGTTAGATTCAGCGTGGTTTCACCCCACACCATCACGCCCTGAATACCGTTGCCCAACACGATGCCGGTATGCGTGCGCGGCAGTGGAAAATCCCAATGCAATTGTTTTTTAATGGCAAGCTCCAACGGTAAACGACGTACCTCACGACCGGCACAAGCTGATGATCAGCCTGAAATCGCCACCTCACGCCCCTTTTGGGAACTCGTGTATATTGCATCCAGAATACGCTGAATCGTCAGCCCGTCCTCTCCTGAAGATTCATTCGCCGCGCCCCTGATGGCATCAATCCATTTCTGCATTTTGACCTTGAACGGATCGGCGCTTCCGATAAACGACGGAGTCAGATTGACCATCTTGCCGCCCATATCCATGAACACACGCAATCCGTCGTCGCCAATCACGCATCCGCCACGCGTGCCCATGATCTGGGTTTGAAAATCATCCTTCTCGATATGCGCCGCAAAACTGCTCTCGACAGTCAGCGCTATTTTCTTTTCAAATCTGACAAAGCCTGCCGCCAGATCCTCAACCGTGTAGGTTTTCCAATCCCAATCACCCCACGGCGCAGTTGCCGATGGCTTGCGGTCGCCCAGATAGGTCCAGCAGGTTCCACTGGCCGCCAAAGGCTTCGGCTTGCCAAGCAGGTAATGCGTCATTTCCAGAATGTGAACGCCAATGTCAATCATCGGTCCCCCACCCTGCAGCTCTTTTTGTCCGAAGACGCCCCAGGATGGAATGCCACGCCGGCGCAGCGCCTGGGCGCGGGCATAGACGATGTCGCCAAACTGACCTTCGGCGATCAGTCCCCGTACGTACTGCACCTCCGGGCGATAACGATGCTGAAAGCCTATTGAGAAAACCTTGCCGGCTTTTTTCGCGGCGGCGCACATCAGGGCTCCTTCGCGCGCGTTCATGCCAATGGGCTTTTCGACCATTACATGACGGCCTGATTTCAGAGCCTTAACGACCGGGTCAACATGCATAGCGTTCGGCGTGCAGACGGTCACAGCGTCAAGATCTTTCATTGCGAGCAGCGCGTTGTAATCGTGAAAAACCCGTGCCGCACCCAGCCCGTTTTTTTCTATCATTTTCTCGCACACACCAGCACGCACATCAGCCAGAGCCACAACCTGCACGTTGGCAATGCCTTTCAAATAATTCACCTGCGTGTCGGCAATACCGCCCGCACCAATTACTCCCACACGAATTGTCGAACTTGTGCTCATTCGTTCTCCTTTGAACCCGATCCGGAATGGATCTGGAATCGGGAAAAGATACCGCAGTTCTCAGCGTTATGCCAGCATAACCGCGCCATTCAAAAACTGGGTGATGTACACGAACCTGCTCAAGAGGTAGATTCCCGCTACCGGGAGCGATGACTAAACGCACTAAATGCCATGAACACAATCTACACCACCACCATCACCGATGAGGCACGCCGGCGCGGCATCATCATCGAGGTGCTTGACCCGATCACGCCGATTTTTGTTCTGCGTCACAACTCAAGCGTGCTGCGCTGCTACAACTCACTCACCGATCGCGTCGGCGCTGCCACGTTTCATCTGGCTCAGAACAAGGCCTCTGCCAACCGTTTTCTAGCCTCGCAAAACTTTTCTGTGCCTGCGCAAGCACTCTACGAAAATGCCGCTCAGGCACTTGAATTCCTGCGCCGGCAGCGCCGGATTGTCGTCAAGCCTGCTATGCAATGGGGTGGTCGGGGAGTCTCGGTGGATGTGCGCACGCCCGCCGAACTGCGTGCCGCCGTGGCCTTTGCAAGACGCTACGAAGATCAGATTGTGCTCGAACAAATGGTCGCCGGTGAAGACCAGAGGATAATTCTCGTAGGCGGCCGCCTGGTCGCAGCCATCCTGCGCCGCCCCGCCGCCGTTACAGGCGACGGACGTCATACCGTCTGGCAGCTCATCCACCGGCAGAATTCTTCAGAAATACGCCGCGATCCCAGCCACCTGATTCCGGTCAATGCCGAAACCCGCCGCAACCTGACGCGACTGGGAACAACCCCCGAAGCCGTCCCGCCCGCAGGCCGGAGGGTGACGGTGCGCCTGACGAGCAATTACCACACTGGTGGTGACGTGACGATTATTACAGGCGCTGTGGATCCGGAGCTGGTCTGCATTGCGGAACGTGTCGTGCAGGCGTTTGGGCTGCCAATCGCCGCGGTGGACTTTCTGGTGGACCGCCGCAGTGGCCGTCATTGGATCATCGAAATCAGCCCCGACATGGCCATCTCACCGCCAGAGGGCCAGGAAGTTGCCCGCCGCTTTCTGGATCATCTGTTTCCGGAAACGGCGTCCGGCTAAATTACTTTCCGCCGACGGAAATCTGATCCACGCTGGTTATGTT